>OY787533.1:601692-902538 GCA_963678925.1 uncultured Acidaminobacter sp.
TCCAATCCAGACGTTTGAAGGCACAACCGTCTTAGCTTCAAGCAGCGGATGGCGTCCGTTCTTAATATGAAGGGCGCCCCGATCATTGATGCGCGGTTCAATGGCACGCATTTTCAGTGCCAGTTTCGCCTTGGCATTCACAAAATCGAGTATGCTCAGATACTTCTGATTTGTCTTTATCTCTTCAGTAAATACAGCAATTTCAGCAGTTATGGCGCTGAGAATGCGTTCAATTTCCTTCTTTTCATCAAGCTTAAGCTCTTTAAGCTGATTGTTCAGCTCCACGACCGCCATGGGTTCTATGTAGAATGTGGAACCACTTGATGACTGGTCGTGCACCAGACCCTTGATCATATTCTTGTATTCCGATTTCACAGGCACAACAAAACGATCCTGACGGATTGTCACAATTGCATCCTGAAGATACTTCTGATTCTGTGTGGAATGAATGATACCATCGAGTTTTTTACGGATACTCACATGCTTGCTGTCAATGTCACGCCGAATTTTTCGAAGTGCCGGACTCGCATTGTCAGAGATTTCACTGTCCCCAACAATCGCATTTTCGATGGTCTCCTCAATTGGCTTGAGATTAGTGAGAAAATCTGCATACTCCCCAAGAATAGGCAGTCCCTGCTCACTTTCTTCACGTTGTCTGCTGATGAAATTCTTCATTCTGCGTGCTGTTCTGAGTGTATCCGCGACAGCCAGCAGCTGGTTTGGGTAAAGGTAAGACCCAATTTCAGCAATGCGCATATGTTCCCGTAAATCGTGAACTGCACCAATAGGCATTGCATTGTGTTTCATCAAAAGCGATACCGCTTCCGATGTCTGACTCAGCAAATACTTAATCTCCGCCGGCTCGCTTGAGGGTTCCAGGGTCTTGACAAACGCCTTGCCAAGCTCTGAACCGGTTTCCTTTGCCAGCATGGCTTTTATTTTTTCGTATTCCAAAACGCGTAAGGATTTCGGATTCATACGCTCACCTCTAATTCTCTGCGATAACCCCTCTGTGGTAATGGCCTCTTGTTAAGCCCTTGCTCACAAATCGGTTTCGCACTGCTTCATCTTCCTGTGTCAATTCATGGTCCATCGTATGCTTGTAATATTGAATTGCTTCACGTACTTCCTCTGCAGTTTCCAGCGTAAACACCATTCTATAGCTACGAACACCTTCATCATATAAGGTATCCAGATCTTCGGGCACAAAGAGTATTTTACTGTTGAGTATTTCTGTTCTGCATGCCTTGTTAGACTTTAGAACTGGGAATACCGCACCAGTCTTGTCCTGAAGACCATACTGCCTTTCATCGCAGAGTCCGCACCCCTTCTTGCCCTCAGAGAGAACAGCCGATATCGGACAGTACTCCGTGATCATGACCGTTTGTCTGCCGTAAACCATTGTCTCAAGCATACAGCCGCCCATATTGAGTGCTTTAATCTGCGCAAGGGTCATTTCTGGTGAAAGCGTGACAACCCGGTCTGCCTTACAATGCATATCTACAGCATACCTGTTGAACACATTGAGACCCTGATCAACACCTGAAACTACAAGTCCGTGCTCCTCAGCCCACTTCAAAACGCCGTAAGTTCCAGCCCAGATTCCATCTGCCCTACGGATAAGCTCCAAATTGGCATCAAGGGTTTTAAAATCATTATTGCGTACAATGCGTCCCGGTGCAAAGAAAACCTTGCAGTTTTCCGGATCGATGGCTTCAAGGGCTTTTTCAAGCATGGCTGTATCACTTACAAATAGATCCACGCCGCCCGCTTCAAGTGCCGCTTCAAGCTGATCAGCGGTACGCACTTGAACGTGAATTGCAGGATAGGTATACCCTTCATTTGAAGTCGATTCAACTGGTGACGTCTCTATCAGACCTACAGACCCACGGTGAGCATAACGTGTTTCACGCAGTTCATCCAGCTTTTCAACAAGTTCTCGCCTTAGGGCGTTAAGTGCTTTCATCGGCAGTGCCAAACCGTCGTCAAGTTTGATTTCAATATGCTCAGCAAAATATGGCGAGTCCCCAAGCTTCATAACCTGTGCCTCTACACGCTCGGCATCCAGTGCCTTTTTCATGGCAGCTTCAGGCAACTGGCCGTCCATTGAAACCTTGTGACCATCCGTGTCCATTATTGTCATCGATATTGGCGTATCCTTAAGAATCGCTACCTCGAGTGTCACTGGCACACGCTGAACCTGTCTTGAGTAAGTCGCTCTGGCATCTTTCAAAAGTGCGTCATCGACTGTCTTATATACGGTTTCGCCAGGCTTGACGTCATACTGCATGTTCATGACTATTTCTTGACCCGCTTCAGCAGATTTAACCCTGGCACGTCCAATTTCGATGAACTCCACACGTGCGCCTACAGATTCATTCCCGCGTCTAATTTGAATTTCATCGCCCGCATGAAGCGCATGGTCAAGGCGAAGGCGCATCCGCTTTCTATCCTTTTCGTGCTTGACAACCTGGCCAATGGCTACACCTGAATTTCCAGGCCACAGTCTGTTCATTCTATTCGATTGACTGTCCCCAAGCAGATGCCCACCGGTAAAGCCGCGCGTAAATATGGCTTCGGTCTCATCTTTAAGTTTTTCAATATCGATAGTCTTACCCGCCAAAGCGGCATCAATTGCCGTTCTATAAGCGCGTACCACAACTGCGGCATACTCCGGACGCTTCATTCTACCTTCAATTTTGAACGAGTCAATGCCCGCATCTATCAGTGTCTGGACGGATTCAAGTGCATTCAAGTCCTTTGGACTAAGCAGATATTTTCCGCCTGTATAGGTCTCTGTAAGTCCTGTTCCCATGTCAACCAGCGTATAGGGCTGACGGCAGCTCTGGGCACAGCTTCCCCTGTTCCCGCTTCTACCGCCAATCATACTCGACATCAGGCATTGTCCCGAGTAGGATATGCAAAGTGCCCCATGTACGAAACACTCGATTTCAAGATCTGTCTTACTTCTTATTTCAGAAGCTTCATGTGCTGACATTTCCCTTGGCAGAACAGCTCTCTTGACACCCTGTTCCTTTAAAAATGCAAGGTCATATGTACTATGTGCGGTCATTTGCGTTGAGGCATGAACTTCAAAATCAGGATACCTCTTTCTCACAATGCTCAGCACACCAAAATCCTGTACAATAATCGCATCTACGTCATTCTTGTACAGGAAGTCCAAATAATCTATTAACGGATTCAGCTCTGTATCAGCAACCAGGGTATTCACAGTAACAAATACGGATACACCGTGTCTATGGCAGAATTTAACCGCTTCACAGAGCTCTTGTCTATCAAAATTCGCTGCATATTTTCTTGCGCCAAAATCTTTTCCCGATAAGTAAACGGCATCTGCGCCATTCCATACAGCCGCAACCAGGGCTTCTTGCGTTCCAACCGGTGCGAGCAATTCAACTTTTTTCATATTTTCCTCCAGTAAATGATTCATACCTATAATATCATAGCCGCCCTAGACTTGCGAGTAAAGATAAGCATTCGAAAACAAGCTGTAATAATCGTTTTATTTTTTTTAACGTCTATGGCCCCCAAACAGAGAAAAACCATGGACAGATAAATCTATCCATGGTTTATTATAGCCTTATTTTGTAGTGTCAAACGTCTCAATAAACTCGCTGAGCTCCAGCTTACTGGCATCTCTTTCCGATTCAACTTCGGCAAGCTTTGCACGGAGCATTTCAATTTCAACATCCTTATTTTTAAGGGTCTGCTCAAACTTTCCGAGTTTCCCCTCAGCCAGATGCATCCGCTGTTCTTTTTCTGACAGCTCACCACAAACCCGGTCGACTTCCTTGCGCAATTCAAGGATAGAATGTTCATAAACGGCCGTATTTTCAACGAGCTTGTCGAACTCCGATTCAAGTGCCTTGTGCGTGTCGGATTTTTCCTTCAGCTCACTTTGAAGGCGAATCAGGCAATCCTTCATCGTCTTCAGCTCACCATCCGGATTGTCCAAGCGCTTAAGCAATGCTTCCTTCTCAGCTTCCAGTTTTAAATAGTCATCACCTACATTGAGTGCCGTAAGCACGGCAATCCATGAAGTACTGAACTTCTTGTTGCGATCATAAATTGCGCGCATTTTGTCGTCAATGAGATTTGAAACACGCTGGACGAATTCTCTTGATTCATCACTTCGTATTGTATACTCCTGATCTAAAATCCGTACAACTACTTTATTTTTAACGGTCACCTACGAACAACCCCTTTAAGATTCAAATCTTCTTTGACTTGCAGGCAAAACAGATTCAATCAATCGGTATTTGGACTCTATTGACTTCTTCCCTTCATCAATATATTCGCCACCCGCTAGAGTTTTCCTTCTATACAGTGCAAAATTATCGAAGTTCTGCTCCTGTTTCCGTTTTAAGGGCTTCAAGAATTTTATCATAAGCTGCATTGACTTCTTCATCTGTAAGTGTTCGTTCATTGCTTCTAAAGCTTAGCGCATAAGCCATTGACTTGTATCCTTCGTCAATCTGCTTGCCTTCATATACGTCGAAGAGGCGCACCGACTCAAGCAGTTCGCTGCCATTCTCCTTGATAACGGAAATAATTGCAGCCGACTCAGTCTCTTTCTTCACAAGCAGTGCGATATCACGTGAGCTTGCAGGGTACTTCGGAAGCGCCGTGTATGTGCGGTCCAATCGAGTTGTCTGAAGCAGGATATTGAAATCAATATCTGCAACATAGACTTTAACATCCACATCGTAGTTTTCAAGCACCTTTGGATGTACCTCGCCAATCGTACCCAGAATGTGGTTTCCATAGCCCAGTGTTGCGCAGCGTCCAGGATGGTAGGTAGGATGGTTTGATTCCTTATGGTACTCAACACCATGGATACCCAGCACCTCAAATAGAGCCTCAACGCGTCCCTTAAGTGTGAAGAAATCCTCATCAGGTCCGTAAACACCCATGCAGAGCTGCTTCTTCTCAATAGGCAGATTCACAACGGGCAGCTCTCTTGGGAAGAAGAGATTTCCAATTTCAAATGCCGCAGCACTTTCCACAGAACGGTTAGCATTGCGTGCAAGCACTTCCAGCATATTTGCCATGAGCGTTGTACGCATAGCAGAATATTCCTCTCCAAGAGGGTTTTTCAGCATTACCGCTTTACGAAGAATAGAATCCGCAGTCAGTCGAAGCTGATCTTGCTGGCTTGGGCTTACAAAAGAATATGTCAGGATTTCATTCATGCCGACTGCACACAGCGCGTCTTTTGCAATGTCTTCGATTTCCTGTCCGTTGGTTTTAGCACCCCACTGCGAGTCGTGCGGCAGTGTTGCTTCAATTCGATCATAACCGTACATACGTGCAACTTCTTCTACAAAATCGATTTCTTCTATAAGGTCCAGTCTGAAAGCTGGAGGTACACAAGCAATTTTACCCTCTTTCAGTTCTGTTTCAATTTGAAGCTTGTTGAGAATTTCTGTGATTTCTTCTACAGTAAGCGCTACGCCCAGAAGACCTGTTACACGTTCAGGACGCACCATAATCTCTTCAATTTTCTTTGGCTCAGGATAAACGTCGAGCATACCGCCGACAACAGTACCCGCTCCAAGTATTTCAATCAAGTGACATACTCGGTTCAGAACCTCTGGAACATACTCAGGCGAAACACCCTTTTCGTATCTTGAAGAAGCCTCGGAACGCAGACCTAAATCGCGGGATGTCTTTCTGATATTCGACTTGAAGAAGTTTGCAACTTCGATAAGAATCGTCGTTGTCTTGTCAGAAATCTCAGTTTCAGCACCACCCATGATTCCAGCAAGGCCCACTGCCTTTTCACCGTCAGAAATCACAAGCATGTCATTTGTAAGCTTACGCTCCACATCGTCAAGGGTAACAAGAATTTCATCTTCTTTAGCACGACGTGCAATCAGCTTGTGACCAGCAAGAGTCTCCAGATCATAAGCATGGATTGGCTGACCATACTCAAGCAGCACGTAGTTTGTAATATCTACGATGTTGTTTGTTGGACGCATGCCCGCTTTCATAAGCGCTGACTGCATCCAAGCAGGTGATGGCTCGATTTTTACGTTTTTAACAACACGTGCGCCAAATCTCGGACAAAGGTCTGCATCTTCGATTTCTACCGAAGCGTAGTCCTTGACATCATCAACCTCAGTCTGGATTGTTGTCGCTGGCATTTTAAGCTCAAGGTCGAATGTTGCAGCAGTTTCTCTTGCCATGCCTAGAATACTTAGACAGTCTGGTCTGTTTGGTGTAATCTCAAATTCGATGACTGAGTCATTCAGGTCCAGGACTTCTTTGATATCTGAACCCAGCTCAGGTGTCCCTTGAAGAATGTAGATGCCATCAGCGTAATCCTTCTGAATGACCTTCTTTTCAAAACCAAGTTCCTCAAGGGAACAGAACATGCCGTTTGAAACGACGCCTCTCAGCTTGCCCTTCTTGATTTTTGTTCCGTCATGAAGGGTTGATTTATGCAGTGCAACAGGAATATAGCAATCAGGATATACATTCTGAGCTGCTGTTACAATTTGAATTGGTTCTTCTTCGCCCACATCTACGCTGAGTACGAGCAGTTTGTCTGCGTCTGGATGTCCTTCTCTGGAAAGACATTTTCCAACTACAATACGGTCTATTGCTCCAGCAACCGAATCAACTGTCTCTGTATTTGAACCAGACATGATCAGGCGGTCTTCCAGAGTCTTAATATCAATATTTTCTACATTTACATATTCATTTAACCATTTAACTGGTACTAACATCTGTTTCCCCTCCTATTTAGAACTGGTTGATAAAGCGCATATCGTTGTCAAAGAACAGACGAATGTCATCAATTTCAAGCTTAAGCATTGCGATACGGTCAACACCCATACCAAAGGCAAATCCTGAGTAGATTTCCGGGTCGATACCACATTCAGCAAGAACATGCGGATGTACCATGCCGCAGCCTAGGATTTCTATCCAACCAGTACCGCCACATACTCTACAGCCTTCGCCGCCACATTTGAAGCAAGTCACGTCAACTTCAGCACTTGGCTCAGTGAATGGGAAATGGTGTGGACGGAATTTTGTTTGCGTGTTGCTGCCGAAAAGGCGCTTTGCAATCATATCCAGGGTACCCTTTAGATCAGCCATTGTAATGCCCTCGCCAACAACCAGACCTTCAAGCTGGTGGAACATAGGCGAGTGTGTCGCGTCCAGTTCGTCAAAACGGAAACAGCGGCCCGGTGAAATCACCTTGATTGGCGGCTTCATCTTTTTCATCGTTCTGATTTGTACTGGTGATGTGTGCGTTCTTAGGAGCAGGTCATCTGAAATATAGAATGTATCCGACATTGAACGTGCAGGATGATCCTGCGGTGAGTTCAGGGCATCGAAGTTATTGTACACGGTGTCCACTTCTGGACCTTCAGCAATTTTAAAGCCCATACCGATGAAGTTGTCCTTAAGTTCGTCAAGGACCTTGTTCAGGGGATGTCTCTTGCCTGCAGCTGCAACCTTGCCAGGACGTGTAACATCAATATTCTCCTGTTCAAGCTGCTTTTGAAGTTCCTTTTCTTTCAGTGTATCCTTGGACTGTGTCAAGGCCTCATCAATCCCCTGACGCACCTCGTTAGCTACTTTGCCGACTTCAGGTCTTTCCTCTTTCGACAGTTTGCCCATTTCCTTCATAATTGCAGTAAGTTCACCCTTCTTACCAAGATACTTGATTCGAATATCCTCAAGCTCCTGCAGCGAACCGGCCGCCTCAATCGCCTCTACAGCAGAGACGTGCAGCGCTCTCAATTGTTCCTTCATGAATATGACTCCTTTCTCGTACTTTCATATTTATTTTGATTCCGGGACGAAAAATTTGCATTAAAAAAGCCTTCGTCCTCAACACATGTTGGGACGAAGGCTATGTTAGCTTCCGCGTTACCACCCAGATTACCGTTTACTTTATAGAAGCAAGCGATCTCTCTTAAACCCTTTAACGGAGGTTACCGGCAGGAACTACTTTCAAATGTTCACTCCTGCAGCTCGTGAGGGAACTTCAACACACCCGTCTGCGACCTTGCACCGTCCGACCGCTCTCTTCAAGACTCAAGTGGGTTTACTTTCCTCAGTCAACACTGATTTTAATCATTCAAATTCATGTATAGTCGTATTATAGCATAGGGCATTTGACCGAACAAGGCAAGTTTCATTATTTTCTCTGCCTCAAGGCCTCATACATCATAATAGCCGCCGCAACCCCTGCATTGAGGGACTCCGCTGAGCCCACAATTGGAATTTTGACCTTGTATGGTGCACGGTTCAGAATGTGGTCCTCAATGCCGTTGGCTTCATTTCCAACAATAAAGGCCGTTGGCCCCCTGTAGTCCAGGCTGTCGTAATCCACACTGTCTTCAAGCGCTGTAGCCGCTACCAGATAATCTGACCCCTTCAGCTTGTCTTCGGCCTCTTCCCAGAGAACACCTTCGAGCACTGGGAGGCTGAAAACAGACCCCATGGTGGAACGCAAAACCTTTGGATTGAACAGGTCCACGGTCCCTTTTAGAAGAATCATGCCAGACGCACCTGCCGCATCAGCTGTACGCAGGATCGTTCCCAGATTGCCCGGGTCCTGAAGCCTGTCGAGAATCATGACCACCCTGCTGCCGCCTAGGACATCATCCCAGGTCCAGCTAGGCTGTCTGACAACTGCCAGTATGCCCTGGGGGCTCATGGTGTCTGAAAGCTCCTCCATGATTTTGTCTTCAACTTCCAGCACCTTGTACTGGCCGCTGTCTTCCAGATCCTTGATGAAGTCCCTGCCCTCATCTGTTCTCAATATGGCACTCGAATACAGAATACATTCGATATGTGCCTGACTTTCAACTGCTGATTGGACAAATCTGAGTCCCTCTGCAATGAAGAGGCCCGTTTTGACGCGTTCCTTTTTGCGAGAGAGCGCCTTAACTTCCTTGATGGTCTTGTTTTGAGCTGATGTAATCATGCAAACACCTATTCTTTTTCAATGTTTTTCAGGTCATCGTTATGACCGATTACAACAAGCACGTCACCCTCTTTGATCTGGTCATCCGGACCAACTGCAATATTAATGTCAATGCCGTGCTTGATGGCCATAACGTTGATGCCATAGCTTGAACGCATGTTGATTTCCTTGAGTGACTTACCCAGCCATTCCGGCAGGGCCACAACCTCCATGATGGAATAGTCCGGTGCCAGTTCAATATAGTCAAGAATATTGTCAGAAACCAGATTGTTGGCGATTCTGATGCCCATTTCACGTTCTGGGAACACGACGCGGTCAGCGCCGATTTTGTATAGAACTTTTCCATGAAGCTCGTTCTGAGCCTTGGCAACGACATACTTTACACCGAGTTCCTTAGCCATGAGCGTGACTAGGATTGATGACTGGATATCCGCACCGATTGAAATAATGGCAACATCAAAGTTTCTGATTCCAAGGGACTTGATTGTATTCTCGTCCGTTGCATCTGCCTGAACGGCATAAGTCACCTTATCTGCGATATTCTGAATGGTCTCTTCGTTTCTGTCGACCACCATGACTTCATTGCCAAGCTCCATAAGTTTAAGTGCGACGCTTGACCCAAATCGACCGCATCCGATTGCAACAAATTGTTTTTTCATTGTCCTTCACTCCTGTCAGTACTTTATCCAACCATTATACGGCCTTCAGGATATCTGTATAGCTGCTTTTTAACTTGTCTGCGCGCAAGTGCCATTGCGATTGTCAGTGGCCCAAGACGCCCGAAAAACATTGTAATCGTAATGATAATCTTTCCTGCAATACTCAGCTTGGAGGTAATCCCCAGTGAAAGTCCAACGGTTCCAAATGCAGAAATGGCTTCAAAGAATATGTCCATAAAATCGAGTCCCGGTTCCGTGAAACTCAGGAAGAGGGTTACTGTAATGATAATAAACAGACCGATGCCTAGAATCGCAAGGGCGCGCATGACCGTTGCCGTCTGAAACCTTCTTTTGTTGAACTCAATATCTTCCTTACCCGTGATAACCGATATGATGAGCAGGATAACAAGCCCCATAGTCGTCGTCTTGACACCACCTGCGGTTGACCCTGGCGATCCACCGATAAACATGTGGATGATTGTCAGGAACTTTGTAGGCACCGTCAGCTGATCCATAGGAAGGGTGTTAAAACCCGCTGTTCTTGGCGTAACCGCATGGAAGAGCGCCGCTAAAATCTTCTCTCCAAAGTTAAGTCCACCCAGGGTATTGGGATTGTTGAACTCAAAAATGAAAATCATCACAAAAGCAGATGCCACAAGCATAGCAGAAACAACCAGCACGAATTTTGTATGCAGTGAAACCTTCTTGATTTTGCCCGTCGCTCTCTGGAAGAGATCAATAATGACTGTAAAACCAATACCGCCAACTGTAATCAGCATGACAATGGTCAAGTTGATCAGCGGGTTGCCTACAAAAGGTGTCAGGCTGCGCCCATGTCCCACGATATCAAAGCCTGCGTTACAGAATGCAGAGATTGAATGGAATATGCTATAGAAAATACCTGTGCTCCAGCCATACTCCGGTATAAATTTAAAGCCTAGGAGGACTGCACCCAGACCCTCAATAATCAGTGTCGTATAAATTATGTATTTAGTCAGTCGGACAATACCCGATATTGTAAACTGGTTAAGGGCTTCCTGCATGATCAGACGGCTCCTCAAGGAAATTCGCTTACCTACGAGAAAGGCCATGCTGGTTGCCATGGTCATGAAGCCAAGACCCCCAATCTGTATCAGGAGTAGTATGATGCTCTTCCCGAAAACTGTCCAGTATGTACCCGTATCCACTACAACAAGTCCCGTTACGCAAACTGCGGATGTTGCAGTAAACAGGGCATTGATAAAACCAACCGAGCTCCCATCCTGCGTCGCAATTGGCAGATTCAGAAGAATTGCCCCAATAAGTATTACGGATGCGAATCCAAGTACGAGTACCTGTCCCGGATTCAGTTCTTTCTTGCGCATGTCATCCGCTGCTGAAAGTGCGCTCTTAAAATCCATGCTTTCACCTCAAACCACTCATAAATTCAAATCCTTGGAATTTCCATTGTACCATTATACCACAACACAGTTCTGAAAGATTAATAAAGAATGTGCTTTGTAATGTACAAAAGGAGCCTCATCCCCATGAATGGCTCCTTAACAATTCCAATGCTTATCTGTCCAGCCTAAATAAAAGTACGCATCTGTCCTTTAATGCGTCTACCGTAACATCATACAGAACATACCCTCTGGTTTCAAGTGCATTTTCAATGAGCGATCCGATCTCGTCTGAGCGGTCCTTGAAAAACACACTTCTGTTGTATTCGACAAGCTTCTGATTTTCCTGCCGCTGCATTAGGGCTTCCTCATACCGGGTCAGCGTACCCATAACGACCAGCTCAAGGCTGTCTTCAGCCGCTGTAAAGCGAACATCAATCGGCCCTTTTCCTGTTTCCTTCTTTAAATAAGATGTCAGCACAGACTTGAGGGTATTCAGCTTCTCTGGTGCCACCGCCTGATAGCCAAACTCATTGTCGATTGCAGTAATGGTGGAAACCGCCTTATGGATGACCTTGATCAGCTCCTTAACGTCTACAGGCTTTAGAACATAGTCCAAAATCCCGATTTTGACGGTTTCAAGAATGGTCTCCTTGTCTGAAAGTGCCGTAAGTACAATAATGGGTACCGTCTTGTTGATTTCCCTGATTTTTTCTGCCAGCTCAATTCCCGACATTTTGGGCATGCGTAAATCCGTAATGACCAGGTCTGGAGTTACCGTTTCAAATTTCTCGAGTCCCTGCTCGCCATTCTCCGCAAGGTACAAGCGGCCCACGCGTCTGCTCAGATAATCTGACAGCTCTTCCCGATGCACCAGATCATCTTCTACATATAGAATCTTTAACTTTCGAATTAACTGTTCCATGTGTCATCCCCCTGATTATACTTTGGAAGTTCAATCGTAAAGCTCAATCCCTTATCTATTCTTCTTGCCTGAATTTTACCTGCAAATTTCGATTCAATTATCATCTTGCTCATATACAGGCCAATGCCCGTACCGCCGTTTTCAGCCTTTGTTGTGAAATAGGGCTCGAAGAGCTTGGGCAGCACATCATCCTCTATACCGCCTGCATTGTCCTTGACAGACACGACGACAAAGTCTTCCGTCTCATCAATATCTACATGAATAAGCTTTTCACCCGATATATCTGAAAAAGCATCCATGGCATTGCTGATCAGATTCAGAAGCACCTGCGACAGCTGATTTGGATACCCATAAACAAGGTCATCTTCAGTCTCTCTTGAAACATGAAGCTGCACGCTTTCAATCCTCAACCTGTCATGGACCATCTCTTCCACTTGACGCATGCTCTCCTGAACTGCAAAAGACTTGCGTTGGCCCTTAGGGCTGAAGAAATATCTGAACTCGTCAATGATCTCCGACATACGCTGAATAATCCCACAGGATTTTTGCATCTGACGGTTGAAATATTCCGCGTCTAAGGTATCTGTTTCATAAGCGTCTTCCAAATTCGATAGCATGAGGTTCAAACTGCTCAGAGGCTGTCTCCACTGATGTGCAATGTTGGCAACCATTTCACCAACTGCAGCCATTCGATTCTTGTATATGGCCATGGCGCGATGACGTTCAAGCTCTTCCTTCTGGGTCAGTCGCTCGGTGATGTCACGGGCAATCAGCATAACGTATTTATTCCCTTGGAAGGAAAACAGATTTCCGTTGATTTCAACCGGGAACATCTGCATATCATTTTTTAGAAGCGCGGTTTCAAACTGTACATTCGCACTGGACTCCATATCTGAAATGATAGATTCAAGAAAGGGTGCCTTTGTTTTGTGGTCAATGGAAAGGAAGGGTGCCGAGGTAAGTGCCTCTCTGTCTCTTCCCAGCATTTCACAGGCCCGGTCGTTAATATCGGTAATAATCCACTCGCCGCGCTCAGACCTTTCAAGTACAAAGGTCAAGTCTACCCCTGCGTTGAAGAGGGTTCTAAAACGTCGTCGACTTTGCTTGAGCTCCACTTCAAGCTTCTTTCTCTGCTCGATGTCAAGCTCGAGCTCCTTATTGAGCTTATTGAGCTTCTCAACATAATTGTGTTCAATTTCAAGCTGCTCAAGATTGCGCTTCAGGTTGAAATAATATACGGAAATGATGATGAAGACGACTGGGATGGCCCCAATCATAACCATACTCGTATAGAGGTGCCTGTTCACAATATCCACGAGCTCGCGGTAGTCCATTGAAACATTGACAATCCAGAAGTCATCGCCGATGCGCACCGGTGCATAGCCATTGAACTTTTTGACACGTCTTTTAATTTTATCATGGGACCAGACAGAGTGATAGATTCCGACACCGGACTCCCCTTTTTTCTGGTGTTCAACAATTTCCTCAAGTTCAGACCAATCGTAGTCTGGATATGTCTGTTTACGAACCTCAATGACATTTTGACCGATATCCCCCTTGCTTGGATGCATGATCAGGATACCATTGGAATCTTTTAAGGATGCGTACCCCTTGTCACCAGCCCGGATTTCGCGCACATACTCTTCATACAACTGATCCAGGGATATGACAAATCGAATAATGCCCAGACGCTGCCCCTGAATATCCACGGGTTCCAATATGTCCAGATAGAGTTTACCATCGCGTCCTTCCTCAACCTTTCCAATATAGGTTTTTTCAAGATTCTCTGGAATAGGCGCATCGTGCAGCTCTTCTCTGCTGACATTGACCTTGCTCGTATCTCTATAGACTGACAGGGACTCCCCGACTGGACTCAACCATTCAATAATGAAGACTTCACCCTGCTGTACCTCAAGATAATTTTGAAGGAGAGGTTTGACAATACGCTGATTGTAATCCTCAGGACCATCCTGGCTGATTTGGTCTGTAATAAGTCTGTTGAGTGTCTTGGCATCTTCAGCCTTGTTGTCCACAAACTCACTCAGTATTCTTGCAACAGATTCAGCAATGGTCAGAAGCTGATTCTGTTCTCTCACAATAAGGCTGTCCCTGAAATCTATGTAGTTTTTAACAGAAGATGCTATTACAACAGCAAGCAGAACCATGCCTAGAATTGCAAATCGCATATATCCGGATTTCATCCGCATTTTGTACTTGAAAATCTTCTGATTCATGACTGCCTCCTGCAAACTTCTGAACGGCCCAAAACCGCTTAATAAATTAAGCGGTTTGAACATAAAGGGAATGTAAAGTCCAAATGTTGACCCTACATGTATCTTATTGAATTATACTACGAAAACCGTGCGATGCACCAAGTTAATTATGCTTCTTTCTTAAGTGCCACAGCAGGCTCACTTTTTTTCGTCATAGCCGACTTGACCATAGGGAACAGGATTGATCCAAGAGTCAGTGCAATCAGTGACAAAGCCAGACCTGATCCAACGAAAATACCAAGGCTGCCGTCTGAAAGACGAATTGCCTGACGGAAGGACTGCTCCATAGTGCCGCCGACGATACAAGCTAGGATCATTGGTGCTGTTGGAATATCAACAATCTTCATCAGATAACCAATCAGGCCGAACAGAACAAGCAGATAGAATTCCACTGGGCTGTTTGAGATCGCGTATGCGCCTACAAATGACAGACCTAGAACGATTGGATAAAGGATTTTCGCAGGAATTGCAAGAACACGTACCAGAATACCAGCCAGCGGGATGTTAACAACCGCAAGGATCAGGTTACCGATGAACATACTTGCAATCAGACCCCATGCGATATCAGGGTGCTGTGTGAATAGAAGCGGACCAGGCTGGATACCCAGCATCAGAAGTGCGCCCATCATAACAGCCGTTGTACCTGAACCTGGGATACCCAGTGTAAGCATTGGAATCAGGGCGCCTACCGAAGCCGCATTGTTTGCTGACTCAGGTGCTGCAAGACCCTCGATTGCGCCTTCACCAAACTCCTCAGGATGCTTGGACATTTGCTTTTCATTGTTGTATGACATCAGTGACGCCATTGTACCACCAGCACCAGGAAGTGCTCCGATGATAAAGCCAAGTGGTGCACTTCTCAGGATTGGCCACTTAGAGCGTTTCCAGTCATCCTTAGAAATCCAGATACGTCCAAACTCAGTTTGGGCTTTTTTCTGACCTGACAGAAGTGCCTTGAAGCTTTTGAAAACTTCACCCAGTGCATAGATTCCTATAATGACAATCAGGAAGTCGATTCCTGTCTGAAGCTCTAGAACACCAAATGTAAAACGCTTTACACCTGACATTGCATCTATACCCACTGTCGCAATCATAAGACCAAATACCATGGAAATGAATCCCTTTAGCATTTTGCCCTTAGACATGGAAGCTGTCATGGAAAGTGCAGTAACCATGAGTAGGAAGTACTCAGCAGGGCCAAACTTCAGTGCGAAACGTGAAACCGGTGTTGCAAGTACAACCATAAATATTGCTGCAATAAGGCCACCAATGAAAGAGGCAATCGCCGAAATAGCCAGAGCTGCTTCTGCACGACCCTTTTGAGCCATTGGGTACCCGTCAAATGTTGCTGCAAGTGCAGCACCATCACCAGGTGTATTGATTAGAATTGAACTTCTTGAACCACCAAACATGGCACCGTAATAAATACCTGTCATAGTTATAAGTGCGGCTGTCGGTCCCATGGTAAATGTGATTGGCAGAAGTACTGCAACCCCTGTTGCTGGTCCAAGACCAGGTAGCATACCTACGATTGTACCTAGGATACCGCCAAGTGTAACCAGAAGCAGGTGATAGGGCTGAAGTGCGATACCAAAACCATGTATCAGATTTGATAAGATTTCCATTGCTTACTCCCCTCTAAAATCCTACAAACGGCATCTTCGGTAGTGGAATACCTAGTGCACGTGTAAATATCAAGTAGATTCCAACGCTGAATACTACAGCAACAATAGCATTTTGAACATTTTTCTTCTTATTTGTCAGCGAAAGCATAGCCATCATGAAAAGGTATGTCGAAATGACAAATCCAGCATGTTCAAATAGAAGTGCGTAAATTACGCCACTTACACATGTATATGCAATCATTCCGCTGATTTTCTTGTCGGTCTCGTCCATGTCCTTCAAACGCTTGAGGGATTCGATGCTCTTTTTGATGTCGCTTCTTAGAACCTGAATCACACCAAATACTACGAGCATAATGCCCAAGCCTAAAGGGAAATATAGTGGCGCCATAGGGTCGCCCAATGAACTACGCTTCATCGTAAGTGTCATGATCAGGTAAACGAGACCAAAAGCAGCAACGACAAAGCCCGTCAGAGCATTGTAATCCGGCTTAAAGGTTTGCTTTTTCGTCGTCAAGGTAATCCTCCTTAATTTAAAACAAAATTCGAAAGAAAATCGCCCTGTAAACAGGGCGATTGACCCTTTTATTAGTTAGCTAGCATACCGATATCTTCAAGAATTGTCTTGTATTCTTCGTTTGTTTTTTCTAGGAAAGCTTCGAAATCAGCAGCATTCAGGTACGTATTGTCCCAGCCGTTTTTAGCACAAGCTTCAGCCCACTCTGGTGTTTGAACCATTTCGCCAAGCTTTGTTTCCCAGTAAGTAACAGCTTCTTCAGACATGTTTGGAGGTCCAAAGATACCTCTCCAGTTAACGAATGTTGCATCGATACCAGACTCACTTACTGTAGGAATTTCAGCCATAACGCCTTCGCCTACACGCTTGTCAGCTGTATGCGCAAGAACACGCAGGTCGCCAGACTCGATTAGACCTTCAACGTCGCCTAGACCTGTAGATAGAAGGTCAACGTGACCACCAAGGATTTGAGCTGTCGCGCCGCCGTCCTGGAACGATACGTAGTCGATGTCTTTTAGATCAGTAATGCCTGCTGCCTTAGCAATCAGAAGGAACTGGATGTGGTCCATTGAACCAACTGATGAGTTTCCGCCGATTTTAACACTCTTTGGATCAGCCTTCAGAGCGTCGATAATTTGACCAATGTTCTCATACTCAGAGTCTTTTGCAACTACGAATGCACCGTAGTCAGCAATCAGTCTTGATAGTGGTGTTGTATCCTTGTAGCTGTACTCAGATGAACCATTTAGGTTGATCAGCAGTAGTGGTGGAGAATACACAGCTACTGTGTCATCTTTGCCATCCTTAGTTTGCAGGTATGACAGCGCAACGCCGCCACCGCCGCCTGGCTTGTTTGTAACAGGCATTGGAACTTCAACAAGACCAGCGTCCTGAAGGACTTTTGCAGTTGTTCTGATTGTCAGGTCCCAACCACCGCCTGCGCCACCTGGTGCGATAAAGTCAACATTGCCTTTTGGATAAGCATCAGAACCAGAATCTGCGCTTTCGCCTGCTCCGCCTGAACCAGCAGCACAACCTGTCATCAGTGCAGCAACTGTCATAAGAACTAGAGCTTTTTTCATCCACTTTTTAATCATTCTTACTCCCCCTTGGTAGTAGTTTCTTCGCCTTGCTATTATTTCAAAGCAAAGTATTATTAAAATCCTTTCGGATTTTTACACAATGGAATGCAGTTTGTACATCAAACTTCTTGCATATTTCTAGTCAAAGAGCTCTGTGAGTATTGTTTCCAGCGACTTGTCCAGATGCACATTGTTCAGCTCAATTGCCTTTTCAATGTCCTTGTCTTTAATCGCGGTGACAATGCCTCTGTGCTCAAGTGCGACTTCTTCCCGGCGTCTTTCCTTAGATGCCGATATGCGTCTGAACCTGAATACGTATTCCTTGATCTGACCCAGCACCGCAGATACACGCGGCATGCTTGATACCCGAAGGAGGATCTCGTTAAAGCTTTCGTAATGGTCCATGACAACAGATAGGTCTTCCGCCTTGATATCCTTATTGGCAATCTCAATGTAGTGGTTGAGTTTTTCAATATCTTCCTGCTCGATTTTTTCAATGACCTGCTCGAGTACAAGCGCTTCGAGCGATTTTCTAATTTTATAGACTTCGATGACATCGTCTCTTGAAACACCCGATACGACGACACCCGTTCTTGGGATGTACTCCACATGTCCCTCAGTTTCAAGACGTCTCAGCGCTTCACGCACTGGGGTGCGACTGACTCTGAATGCATCCGCAAAGGTCTTCTCAACAATACGTTCGCCTACCGCCAGCTTTCCATCGATAATGGACTGCTTAATGGCTTTATAGATTGTCTCCCGAATGGTCTGATTTCCTGAAAAATCAAGATTTCCAACAATTTGCTCAGGATTTTTCATAATCATCTTCCTCCAAATACCTGGTCACCATATTGTTAATGGCTCTGCTCAGTGCTATCAAGTCATGTCGCCTGCTTCTGGCACATGCATGAGCAGGTTCTTCGCAAACAAGACATTTTCTCTGCGATTTCCCCATTCCATCTCTATGCAGGGTCTTTCCGCTGGTGTCAAGGACATCCAAGTCAAAGAGTCTGCCCAGAAGGTGGTTTTCCTCGATCTCCATGGTCCAAGCCTTGAGCTTAGGAGATGGCGTGTCAACAATCCAAC
Organism: uncultured Acidaminobacter sp.; assembly: GCA_963678925.1. Taxonomy (GTDB): domain Bacteria; phylum Bacillota; class Clostridia; order Peptostreptococcales; family Acidaminobacteraceae. The sequence continues at coordinate 620,204 of OY787533.1, forward strand.
ATGCATGCGGTCCATCATCTGTTGCACTGGATTCATACTTTAGAACATTCACACGCCTGGAGGAGAATAATTTATCAATGGCACGGATTCCCGCTTCATACGCTACAAGAGCGTCAGGGGTCGACTTGTTCTGACCGGGGATGTTAAGTGTCAGAGCAAGTAGCGTTCCCTGATATATTTCAAGCAGTTGCCGATGTTTATACTCACGTTCTTCACGCGCTTTAAGAATTCGTATCACCTGATCGTTCAACACCATAAATCACATCCATCCATGTACCGTCACGGTATTCAACAACACCGATCACTTTGTCTGAGTATGGGATTTCAGCTGGCTCTCCAACGATGTCCTTGGCCTTTTGAATTAGCGCCTCTACGGTTACTGTCTCAATGCCTGCCTTTGCAAAAGCTTCCTGAAGGTCCGTCCTGTCCGGATGTACCGCTACACCCCTATCTGTTACAAGAACATCAACTGACGAACCCGGTGTGATGACCGTCTGAACCTGATCAACCACTGTAGGAATTCTGCCTCTGATCAACGGTGCTACAATAACCGTCATTTTTGCACAAGCCGCTGTATCACTGTGTCCTCCAGAGGCACCCATGAGGACGCCGTCTGAAGCTGTCATTACATTTACGTTGAAGGCCTTGTCAATTTCAAGCGCACTCAGAATGACGATGTCCAGTTTATTGGTAACGCTTCCCTTGGTATGGGGATTTGCATATTGTGAAGCCGTAATTTCATGATGGTTCTTATTCTTACCAATGGACTGTGCAGCCGCAAGGTCAAAACACTGTACATCGAACAAGTGCTCAATGTAGCCTGCCTCATGGAGCGCCACCATTGGCTCTGTAATACCGCCGAGCGCAAAGCGCGCCTTGATACCGCGCGTATCCATATGATCCTTGAGGAATCTGGAAACGGCCAGTGCCGCACCACCAGAACCCGTCTGGAAGCTGAAGCCTTCACGGAAGTACTCGGAAGCCTGAATGACCTCAGCCGCTTTTTTGGCGATCAGAAGGTCTTTGGGATTCTTTGTAAAACGTGTTGCGCCAGTGGAAATCTTATTCGGATCGCCAATCTGCTCAACGCTGACAACAAAATCAACCTGTTGCTGGGTAATGCTTGCTGGCATATTGGGGTAGTCTGCAAGCTGGTCGGTAATGACCACAACCTGATCTGCATATTCTGCATCAACCAGTGCATAGCCTAGAGATCCGCAGATTGTGTCTCCAAACATGCCGTTGGCATTTCCGTAAGCATCCGATGAGGAAACACCTAGAAAAGCAACGTCTATTTTCAGGTCACCGGATTCAATGGCACGGGCACGTCCGCCGTGCGATCGAATCACGACCGGTTCATCCATGAGTCCGGCAGAAATTGCCTGGGCAAGTTCGCCCCGCAGTCCGCTCGTATGGATCTTTGTGATCACACCAGATTCAATGTGCTTTATCAGGGGAGCATGTACCGCTGATAGGGAGCTGGACGCTATGGTAATATCCTTGTAGCCCATCTTGGCGATTTCATCCATCACATTGTTGAGAATGTAGTCGCCGCCTCTGAAATGATGATGGAAGGATACGGTCATGCCATCCTTGAGTCCAGACTTGATAATGGCATCTGAAATGCCCTCACAGAGCTTTTCATCACCAGGTCTGACAACCTTGTTGAGAACTGCTGTCTTTCTTCCAGTAGGATCCACACCCTTGCTGCCAATATATTTTTTCCCGTCTTCCCTAAGACTGCATGCGACTTCTTGTCTATGAGACCATGGCTTCATTTAGCATCGCCTCCTTATCTATTCCTGCCAGTTCCAGGACACGCTCAGCGCGTTCTACAATTGGCTTGTCTACCATTTTTCCATTTACGGAGATAACGCCAGAACCGTTCTTCTCCGCCTCGATGATTGCATATATGACCTGCTGTGCCTCACTGATTTCCTTTTTACTTGGCGCATAAAGGGCATGTACAGGGTCAACCTGTCTCGGATTGATGACCGATTTGCCATCGAATCCAAGTTGTTTAATCAGCTTGACTTCATTGATGAAGCCTTCCATATTGTCAACGTCCGAATAAACCGTATCCAGTGCTGCTATACCTGCCGCACGTGCTGCCATCACAATCTGGCTTCTCGCAGCAAGAATCTCAATGCCCTCCGGCGAACGTTTTGTTTTCATGCTTGTTACGTAATCTTCTGCACCTATGGCGATTCCAATAAGACGCTTAGACGCTGTCGCGATTTGATAAGCATTCATAGCACCCAGAGGGCTCTCAATTGCCGCCATCATTTTCGTGCTTCCCACAGTTTTGCCAAAACGCTCTTCACAGGCCGCTATCACAGCTTCTGCCTCATGAACATCCTCTGCCGTGTCTGTCTTCGGAAGTCTGATTACATCAACGCCAGCCTTGACCATGGCTTCAATGTCCTTGTGTCCGTATTCTGAACTGAGGGAATTGATTCTCACGACAATTTCCATATCTCCATATTCGAAGTTCGATACGGCATGAAACACCATGAAGCGCGCCGAGTCCTTTTCTGAAAGAGACACCGAGTCTTCAAGGTCAAACATCAGCGAATCTGCACCATATATACCTGCGTCTGCCAGCATGCCAGGATTATTTCCCGGAACATACATCATTGTTCTTCTTAATCGTTCCATGCTTGTGCAACCTCCCAATCAATACTCTCGTCGTCAGAAGCTCTAAAGAGGGCTGTCTGAACTCTAGAGACAATTGTCGCGTCAAGGGCACCTCTGTCATTGACACTGACTTCCGCACCTTGTACATCAAAATCCTCAAGGGTTTTCAGAACAACTTTTTCAATGATATGTCCGAACTGAACCTTTACCGGACTGTTGATTGTCACTTTATTCTGCACGCCTTCTGTAGGCCGGACATACACCTGTGCATCGCTTGATTCCATAGTCCCTGCCATAGCAGGTCTTAAAATTTTCACCTAAACCAACCCTTCCCTAGATGCGCTTTGCCAAATGCGCTTCTCTTTTGATTCTTTCTATAACATCTGCTGCCGCTTCTGAAAGCAGATACGCTTTAGTTGTTTTCGGGACGAACTCAAGTGCCTTCTCAAGCTCTCCCATTCCTATGAACCGCCTCACTTTGGATGCACTTACGATTTCACCTTCAACCGCTTTTCTAGGAATAATCTTCACTTCAATCTCATACTGGGACAATACCTTTCGCAGTGTCCTGTTATAGGCTTCTGTCGTTGGGCTATAGGGTTCCTCACCCAGGAATCTTTTGGTGATTCCAAAATGCCTGGCTATTCTTTGCGCAAACACGGTCGCATCAACCTCGGTATGGATGTCCACCTTGTCATTGCCTTCGTCTAGAAAGTAGGACGGGAATGTTGCACTGCTGACCATATAGGGCCCGCTTTCCAGTACTGTCACATTTTCAAGATGGTCTGTTCCTGCCCGTACCAGTTCAAGTCTATCCTTTGCCGGAAAAGTTGAAAGATCTTCGCTGACGACAAATACGAAGAGGTGATCCACCTCACCCGCTGCTGTTTCAATAAGATATTGATGTCCGAGGGTGAAGGGATTGCAGTTCACGACAACCGAACCGATTGTGCCGCCTACATCAGATCTTTCTGCTGCAGTTTCGAAAAACTTTTCTATGCCACTTTTTCTATTTTCAAAGAGTGCAACATAATCTGTCTCACATATCTTGTAAAAGCCCAAGTTCCCAAATGTAGTTTCATTGCCAGGCTTTGTGTAGATAAACAGATGATCTTGCCCCATTTGAAATGCCTGACCCATCACTTCAGAAATCATTTTTCCAATCAGGTTGCTTCCCCTGAAGCTTTCATCGACTGCCAGCATTTTTATGATCTGGCCGCGAAGCGCCCCCGTTGCTACAATTTTGTCCTCCGACTTGCCAGAAAGCAGAACATCTGTCGGCAACTCCAGAGCCAGTCCATGCCCCTTTAAAAATGCGCTTATCTGCTCTAGCGCTTCACTGTCCATTGTGAATACACGTTCAATTCGTACGCTGTCCATGTGCCCTCCCCTAGACCTTTCCATACTGCTTACTGACAGCCACATAAACGAAAAAGGTCAGCATACAGACCGTCTAATGACAATCTGAATGCTGACCTTATTTAAGACTTGATACTTCAGTTCTTAAAAACTGTCAGGTTATTCTATTTTAAGTATCCCTCAAGCATGGCCATGAATATGGCTACTGCAAGCAAATCTGCCGATCCGCCGGGACTGATATTTCTCTCAATAAACATTGCATCAAGCACTTCCAGCTGTCTGAATGCGTCAAGCTGACGCATACCCCCGGAATCCAAAAATCCTGTGGCACGGATTTGAACCTGCTTAAGGGTTTCAAAGTCATGCCGTGAAAGGATATTGCTGTCTTCACAAGTGGTCATAAGCGCTACAAGCATTTGCAGACAAAGTGCATTTGCGCCAAGTTGCATCGACCTGAAAACAGGAACTGCTGTGGTTAAAACCGTCTGGTATCCCGACTCAACTTCACCCCTTATGCCCTTGATGCCATAAGTGTGATAGAGCCGTTCTCCAGCTGTGCTGGACCTCGACGTAGCCAGTTCTGCTTCTGAAATGCCCGATGTCATTTGGGAAACGATTTCCGAAAGTTCTTCAGAACACGGCCGTTTTCCATCATGAATCGACACATAATAGGACGCAGCTGCAACGAGGACACCCATGTTGAATATCATTCCCTTATGGGTATTGATACCGTCAGTGGCATTAAACATAGCTCTCTCCATGTCTATGCCGATTGGTCTAATGCTGTCAAACAACGCCCGGAGTGATTCCGTTCGCCACTTACCAGCGTAATCGGCAATTTTATGAAGGCCCTGACTGAGTGCTGCCGCACTGGCCATAAATGTGTAAAAATCCATATCACTGTGTGCACCGGAATTGTTTCTGTCAACAAGTCCAGGTTTTGGGGTCACACTAACCTCGTACAAAATAGCACGCATACCCAGAGCGGCGATTTCATCGCTTCTCATTGTTCACCTCCGGGATACGGTATACTGTACTGATTCAAGTACATTGTAATGTTAAGACTTTGTTATGTAAAGTATTTTTTGTGTATTTTTCGATTTTCGGCCCTTTGTAGTTATTTGAAAAGTCGCTTTCATGTTATGATGGTTGCAGGTTTCACCTCATTCAGATTTTTATAAAATTCTTATAAACTCTTGAAAGGATGACAGTTATGGATATCTTACTCACACTTCTCATCGCCGCCGTAGGTGGCATCATCGGACTCAAACTTAAAATTCCCGCCGGGGCACTTGTCGGCGCAATGCTTGCCGTCGCGTCTGTAAAAATCTTTTCCGGCCGTGGCGAGCTGCCCTATACCTTCAGAATCATGGCCCAGATTGTCGTTGGTGGTATGCTGGGACTCAACTTTTCCATGGATACCATACACGGGCTTAAAAATCTCATGTTCCCTGCTATCATTGTCGTCATTGGCCTTACGCTATTCAGCGTAGTCCTCGGATTCACGCTGTCCAAGCTGACTGGCATGGATCTTACAACGGCACTTTTCAGCGTCTCGCCTGGGGGACTTACGGATATGACCCTCATATCCGGCGCCTATGGTGCCGATACCCCTACGGTCGCCCTGCTTCATCTCATGCGCCTGCTCACTGTCATTACCATTCTGCCGACAATCATCGGCGCCCTTATGCGCACTGTACAGGCCTAGGCCCCGCTAAAAGAATGCATACAAACGCAAAAACACCTCAGAACAGTCATTCACTGTGCTGAGGTGTTTGTTTTTTCTTATAAGACCTGGGACAAAAACTCAATCGCCCTTGGATTTTGCGTCTTGTTAAAGACTTCATCCGGTGTCCCTTTTTCAGCAATGACACCGTCATACATGAACCAGACGCGGTCGCTTACTTCTTTTGCGAATCCCATTTCATGCGTGACAATCACGGTTGTCATTCCTGAAGTTGCCAGGGACCGAATAACCTCCAGAACCCCCTTGACCATTTCAGGATCGAGGGCGCTTGTCGGTTCATCAAACAGGAGGACTTTGGGATCCATTGCCATCGCACGGACAATTGCGAGCCTTTGTTTCTGACCACCTGACAATTTACGTGGATATACATGGGCCTTATCATCCAGTCCAACCTGTGTGAGCAGGTCCATTGCCTTCTTCTCTGCCTCTTCCTGTGTCATGATCTTGTTGAGCACGGGTGCAGCAGTAATGTTTTCAAGCACTGTCATATGGGGAAAAACATTAAAATGCTGGAATACCATCCCCATTTTCCGTCTGTGTATTGTAGCATCCACACTTTCATCCATAATGTCTACACCTTCAAAGTTGACTTCGCCCTTTGTCGGTATTTCGAGCAAGTTCATACATCTAAGCAGTGTGCTCTTGCCACATCCACTTGGACCGATAATGGATACCACTTCATTTTCCATTATGTGCTCATTGATTCCCTTGAGTACTTCAAGATCTCCAAAATACTTATGCAGATCCACCAGTTGTATCAGCGGTTTATCAAGCATCGGCATTCATCCTCCCTTCAAGTACCTTCATACCTCTTGAAAGCGTAAGCGTAATGATCAGATAAATCAGACCTACAATAATCAGCGGCTCAAGTCCAAGAAAAGTGTTTGACTGTACTGTCTTAAACGCAGTCATCAGTTCACCAACAAAGAATATGGAAGCAAGTGCTGTTTCCTTGATCATGACGATAAACTCATTGCCAAGTGCCGGCAAAATGTTCTTGACTGCCTGAGGCAGAATGATCTTTCGCATGATGTTGAACTCTGTAAGTCCAAGACTCATGGCTGCCTCACGCTGCCCTGGATCTACCGCCTGTATTCCTGCACGAATACACTCTGCAACATAGGCGCTTGAATTGACACATAGGGCAACGAGCGCACAGCTGAGACTGCTTATTGTCGGAAACAGGTAGGGCAGACCTAGCCAGAAGAAGTAGAACTGAAGCAGCATAGGCGTTCCTCTAAGAATTTCTATATACACCAGCGCAATCACTTTCAGTGGCTTGCGCTTTGACATTCTAACCAGCGCCACAATCGTTCCGAAAACCGTACCAAGACAGATTGCAACCGCTGCAATCCAGATTGTGTTCCAAAGACCTGCGAGGAACACAATCCAGTACTTACTCAAGATGCGTATTATATTTGTGACCATGGTCTTCCTCCTAAATCATTCACGGTATGCATGGCGCATATTTCATATGCTACCAATCGTCTATTACTGAGAAACACCCAGTTCTTTAGCTGCTGATGTCGCTTCATCCCACCACTGTGCATACAGCTGCTCTTCGTTGACTTTTGCAATTGCTTCATTGACAATTGATGTCAGATCGTCAGAGCCTTTTGGACAAGCTACTACAGTATGGTCCTCAGTGCCTTCGAATAGTGGCGTTGCCATTGACAGGTCTGCATTTGCCTCACAGAACAGTTCGCCATTGTCGTACGATACCGCAACAGCTTCAACCTTGCCAGACTGAAGTGCTAGAATCGCATTTTGAACACTGTCAAATGGCTGTGGCTGCATATCTTTGATTTGCGCTGTCGCGTACATTTCCTGAAGCGTACCTTTTTGGAAGCCCATGCGCTTGCCTGTAAAGGAATCTAGAGATGTGAACGTGTCCACGGTGTCTGTCTTGACTACGAAACCGTGCTTTGAATCTGTATCATGGTAAGAATCACTCAGGTTCATGGCCTCAGCACGTTCTGCTGTGTAACCCATACCTGAAATTGCCATATCATATTTTCCTGTTGAAATCCCTGTTAGTACAGCGGTCCACTCAAGCGGTACGATTTCAAGCTCCACGCCGATTTCATCTGCAATATATTTAGCCAGCTCAACATCGGCGCCCATATACTGGTCTTGACCCGACTTGCTGCTGTCAATGAACTCATACGGTGCGAAGTATGGCTCCATGATAACCTGAAGCACACCTGCCTCTTTGATCTTTTCAAGACGTGTTTCTGCTTTTTTAGCTGTTTCCGTACTTGCAGGTGCTTCTGTACTTGTCTCAGCCTTGTCTGCTGCTGGTGCCTCACTGCTGCCTGCACATCCAGCCAGACCGCCTGCCAAGAGCATTGAAACCATTGTCAGTGCTGCGATTTTCTTTAGCCCCTTAAAAAATTTTTTTGCCATAATAGTCCCTCCATTATTATCCGCTTATTTTCTATTTGTATTTGATCTGTTCACGAAACGATTCGTCACAGATAACGTCAAGTGCTGTTGCTGCCATGGCTTTAGCGCCCTTATGCAGCAGTTCATATGCAAACGCTGAGTTGGCCACATTTAGGAACTCGGCGTCATGGGTCTGTGCTGGACTGTAAGCCTGGGTACCCAAGTATCCATAGACAGTCGGGCATGCATAGGAGACATTACCGATATCCGTACTCCCGGAATGATAAATATCTTCCTTTACAAATTCAGTCACACCCTGTTTAATCATATTCTCCCGCATTTTCTCCTGCAGTGCCGGCACACCCTTGTAATCGTAGAATGTATTTTTTGCCCGCTTCCAGCTTAGGGTTGTACCCGTCATCAGTTCAGCACCCTTGGCACAGTTGACCACACGTTCAACAACATTTTCAAGGTAGTCCTTATCTGCTGCACGTACAAAGAGCTGCATGCTGCATCTGTCCGGTACTGTATTGCAAGCCGCTCCGCCTTCCATGATGATTCCATGGATACGCACATCCGACTTCACGTGCTGACGCAGTGCATTGATGCCTGCAAAAGTCAGCTGGCATGCATCCAGGGCGTTGATGCCTTCGTCAGGTCGTGCCGAGGCGTGTGTTGCAAAGCCCTTGAACTCAAACGTGACATCCGTACAGGCAAGCGCGACGCATTCCACAGCATTGTATTCTCCCAAATGAAGCTGAATTGCCACATCCAAGTCATCAAATCCGCCGGCTTCCATGATGTCAATCTTTCGACCGTCTGTTTCTTCTGCCGGTGTTCCAATATAGACAATTTTCCCCTTGAAGTTCGGCTTGATTTTCTTAAGTGCCGCACAGGCTGCAAATGTACTTGCCGCAATCCAGTTGTGACCACAAGCATGTCCATTTTCATCTCTGTTTTCACCATATCCGGGAAGTGCGTCATACTCTGCAAGAAAGCCTACCTTAGGCCCCTCATCGTCACCGTACTCACACCGGAATGCAGTCGGTACGCCACAATAGGGGAATTCCACATCAAAACCAAGCTTTTCCATTTCCTCTGTGAGGAACTTTGCACTGAAAAATTCCTGGTCTCCCAGTTCTGGATTCTTGAAAATCGTATCACTTACAAATTCACCCAATTTGGCAATTTCGTCTTCTGCAATATACAACTGTTCTTTTAGATCGACCAATTTCATCGTCCATGTTCCTCCTTGTCTTCATATGTATGTTTATGCAATTATTTTTGTGAAGCATATGAAAAATTGATGTTAACGACTATTTTAGTGCAGAATTATGCGCATCGTATAAATATTATACACAATAGTAAATCAGAATCTTTAGAATGTCAAGCTTCCTGTTTTTCTTTTAAAAGTCATTAAAGGTATATTATGCTATATAAAAGTAAAGTAATTATTTTTACGCTTTGGGAAAACCTTACCATTCTTTGTGAAAACCTTTTTCTTGCGCGAATATTCAAAAAACTTTTTAGTAAATTTTTTTAAACATTTATCAGTTTTCGAGGTTCAAGTCCATAATGCAGTAAAAAGCTGATAAAACCCGGACTCAGGTCCAGATTTATCAGCTTTTGTTTCTTCAGTCCTATTCGATTAGAACTTGAAGCGACTTGTCTCTCGCACAAATTCCAAAATTCTTATCCCCTCATAATAATGAGGGCGCGCGTCGTCGTATGACCATGAACATATGGCTATTCCAAGGCAGAGCAGCAAATAATCCCTTAAGCCCACAAAATACGGATCTAGGGTTTCAAAGCGGTTATAACCGCGCATAAAGGCATTTTCAAGTTGTGACGCCTGAATGAAGTACTTTCTGTATAAGTTCACAAGGTCACTCCCTGTATAATAGGGGGAACTTTGTTCAAAATCAATGATGCCACTGACATGCCATCTGTGCGGACCTCGTCGAATCAGAATGTTTCTGCCATCAAAGTCACGATGACAAAGTCTTGCCTCATGGATAGGATCCAAAATATCATAGTGCTCCCGCATCAATGCAATCGCCGCCTCCAGAAGACGCTTTTCAGGCAGGGCAAATTTTCTGAGCGTGTTGACATGGGATTCCTGTCGCTTTACAAAACACTGCTTAAAGCTCGTAATACTGCTCAGGCGCCTGGCATCTGCATCCCAGTCTCCAAAATAGTCGAACTGCTTTGCGCTGTGTATCTTCCCAAGCTGCTCTCCAATTTCCTCAAAAATATTCTCCTGATCATACAGGTCCATGCTTTGAAGAACATCATCCAGCATTTGGCCTTCAATGTATTCATATGCCATCCACTCCCTACCGTCAGGGAGTGTCCCGTAATTGATCATTTTAGGGATTCTTACACTGGTTATTGATTCAAGTACTTTATGCGCGGCAATCTCGCGATTTCTTCTGTTCCATTTGTAATAGAACTTTATGACATAGGTGGACTCTTCAAGAATAACCTTGTAAACCAAATGGCGGTTGAGGTCATGGTTGCCTATCGGCTCCACTCGAACTGGGGCACACGCAAAGATATCCGCAGCGATTTTTTCAATTTGATCGACTGTATACTGCATCACATCACCCCGTACGCACCCATTGCCTAGGCGCCTATTCTTCCTTAAAAGGCGTCTCGTCGAACTCCGCACTTAAGTATTCATCGAGTAATTCCCTCGCGCGTTTCAATATGCTCTCTGGAACAAATACATCATAACCAGAGGATGCATTACCGAGATAGACCTTGGAAAGCACACTCTCCTGATTGAGTATTTTGATTGCGGGCACATGGCGTGATTTAAGATAATCAACATGGAACTGCGCAACATACTCTTCCTGCATGGATTCAAGAACTGCCCACTTCGCACCCTCAGGAAAGGTGATATTCAACTTATGAATCTTATGACCAGGCTCATAGCCTTTTAACCCACCCTTGCAGCGCTCACACGTGTCAACTTCCTCGTCATAAATAAGCGTACATTTTCTGCAGTGTTTCATCATACTGGGCCTCCAATTCTGACAGGTTCTGAATACGGCATATTCTTATATACCCGAATTGAAATCTATCTCACTAAACATATTTGCGCCCAAGAGTTTCCATCTGTATATGGAGTTTTTCAAGGTCCTCCCCAAAAGAAAGCAGCCTATAGGGTGCTGTTCTTTCGCTTCCAGCTTTTTCTATGACCTGATACGCCTGCAGCATTGCCAGCTTCCGATTCAACTCTGTCTTGCTGAGAAATGGATGTAGGGCAAGTATTTCTCCATATCGGGTATGTCCTTTCGAGATGGCTCGAATGATTTCGAGAACCCACCGATGCTTTACTAGTTCGTAAACACGTTCAAAGCCACGTTCTTTATCTGATTGCATATGCAACTCCTTTTGGAAACAAAATTGTTTCTTTATTTCAAGGTCATCTTATTATATTATGTACTCAAGATAAATATGTAATCATTACAGATTTAAATAAAGTACAATAACGGAGGATAAGAAAAATGAGTAAAATTCAATCAATGAACACCTATATCGCTAACCTGGCTGTCCTTAACAACAAGCTTCATAATCTCCACTGGAATGTTGTTGGTCTTCAATTCATGCCAGTTCACAATTTCACAGAAGAACTCTACGATGACTTCTTTGGCAAGTTCGATGATGTTGCCGAGCAGGTGAAGATTCTTGGAGAATCCCCTCTAGCAACAACTAAGGATTATCTTGAGGCGGCCACTGTTGAGGAAATCGCACCTCGTGATTTCAACCACAAGGAAGTTCTTGAAATTGTTAAAGCGGATATCGAGTCCATGCGCAACCTAGCTGTTGATATTCGTAAGCTTGCAGACGAAGAAGGCGATTTCGTAACAGTTGCCCTGTTCGAAGATCACGTAGCAGGCTATAATAAAAACCTTTGGTTCCTGCAATCAATGCTGAAATAGCTTAGATTCTACACCTTGAATACCGGTAGAACCCCTCTCAGCACTGATTTTGTATAGAACATGCAAACTCTCTTTGCAAAGACAGCACGAGTCCCCCTCGTGCTGTCTTTTTATGTATCTTAATATCATTTTATCAAAAAAATAAAAATCCCTATCACAAAAGTGAAAGGGATTCTATTTATGCGTTATTATGCGCTTAGTTTTGCTTTTGCAGCTTCTACAAGCTTAGCGAAACCTGCTGGGTCATGAATCGCCATTTCAGAAAGCATCTTTCTGTTAATGTCGATTTCAGCTAGCTTTAGACCGTGCATAAACTTAGAGTAAGACATGTCGTGCATTCTAGTTGCAGCGTTGATACGTGCAATCCACAGTCTTCTGTAATCTCTCTTCTTAAGTTTACGACCAATATATGCTGAACGTAGAGATCTCATTACAGCTGGATGAGCACACTTGAAGATCTTGCTCTTTGCGCCGTAGAAACCTTTCGCCAGTTTCAGAACTTTTTTATGTTTTTTCTTTGCGTTAACCGCGCCTTTAATTCTCATGGTTTAACCTCCTTCGGTAGTTATTTTATAGGTATGGAAGTAGCTTACGTACTCTCTTCATATCGCCTTTAGAAACCATAGAAGATTTTCTTAGATTTCTTTTTCTCTTTGGTGACTTCTTAGTAAGGATATGGCTTGTGTAAGCGTGACCTCTTTTCAAACCACCTTTGGCAGTTAATTTAACTCTTTTAGCAGCACCTCTGTGCGTTTTCATCTTAGGCATGTCTGCTCCTCCTTTCAATTGACGAATAAATTATTTTTGAGCTGGTATAAAGAATACGATCATTTGGCGGCCTTCCATTTTAGGACGACCTTCCATTTTTCCTTCTTCACCAATTGTCTCAGCAAATCTATCAAAGACCTCGTAACCAAGTTTTGTATGTCCCATTTCACGGCCTTTGAAGCGTAGAGAAACTTTAACTTTATCTCCCTTGCCTAAAAACTTAATCGCGTTATGCGCTTTCGTTTCAAGGTCATGCTTTTCAATGTTAAGGCTCAGACGAACTTCTTTGATTTGAACTGTCTTTTGCTTTTTCTTAGCTTCTTTCTCTTTCTTTTGCATCTCGTACTTGTGCTTACCGTAGTCCATGATTTTACATACAGGCGGTTTCGCTTGCGGAGCGATTTTCACAAGATCAAGCTTACGTTCAAGAGCGAGTTTGTATGCGTCTTTTGATGACATCATACCAAGCTGTTCGCCATTTTCATCAATAACACGAATTTCTCTGTCTCGGATCATCTCATTGATTTCAGTTTTCTTTTGGCCTTTGCCAGCTTGTCTAGGGTTTTGATTTCTGATAAGGTACACCTCCAATGCAACCGTTGATTGTTTATTACGTTATGTGCAATGTTTAAACTGCACCGTATTCCTGCTAAAGGAACGATTTAATCAATTAACAGATTTTGTTCCATTAAAAAAAGCGGATTCAAAATCCGCCAGCAATCTTTATCGAAACACAGGCACACGTTGGCCTGTACGATTAATGCTTTACCATACGAACTCTGTCGTTGCATGGTGGGAACGGATTCCTTCTTGAATGCACTCACTTTTTTCAATTGTACCTCAACAATGTTACCACTTCAGACGAACTCTGTCAAGTCATCATTCACAGCAACGAATACAGTATATAGGCACAGGCTTCACATGTCAAGAAATTTTTATCATATAATATGAACCACTTTATCCATTAGGAAAAGCTGCTGAAAGCCCAAGTGGTCAAACCCTTGAATTTTCAGCAGCTGGTCATGCCTATAAGCTATTTGCTCTCTCTTTGATTTCAGAGATTACCTGATCGATAAATGAAGCTACATCCTGCGCACCCAGTTCGCCCTTGTCACGGGAACGGACTGAAATGGACTTCTCTTCAACTTCCTTATCACCAACAATCAGCATATAAGGATTCTTCTGAAGCTGTGCTTCACGGATCTTGTATCCAATCTTCTCACTGCGGTCATCCACTTCAACACGAATGCCCTTTGACTGCATCATGCGCTTAAGTTCGTATGCGTAGTCCGCATGACGATCAGCGATTGGAAGAATCTTGACTTGTACAGGTGCCAGCCATGTTGGGAATTTTCCTGCATAGTGTTCAATCAGAATACCAATGAATCTTTCGATTGAACCGTACGCAACACGGTGAATAACAATCGGTCTATGCTTCTCGCCATCTGCACCGATGTAGTTCAGGTCAAAACGCTGTGGCAGCTGCATGTCAAGCTGGATTGTACCGCACTGCCATGAACGGCCCAGGCAGTCGATAAGATGGAAGTCAATCTTCGGTCCGTAGAAGGCACCATCGCCTTCATTGAGTTTGTAATCCAGGCCAAGCTCTTCAAGCGCACCCTGAAGTGACGTTTCAGCAAGTTCCCACTCTTCATCGGAACCCATTGATTTTTCAGGTCTTGTCGAAAGCTCAACATTATATTTGAAACCGAATTTCTGGTAAACTTCATCAATCAATGTTGCTACGTTTTTGATTTCATCCTTGATTTGCTCAGGAAGCATGAAAATGTGGGCGTCATCTTGAGTGAAGGCACGAACACGCATCAGACCGTGCAGTGCACCTGACAACTCATGACGGTGAACACGACCAACTTCACCGATACGCAGCGGGAAGTCTCTGTAAGAACGCATTTCCATGTCATATACAAGCATGCCGCCTGGACAGTTCATTGGCTTGATTGCGTAATCCTCTTCATCAATCTGAACTGTATACATGTTTTCCTTGTAGTGATACCAGTGGCCTGATGTCTCCCAAAGCTTACGGTTCATAATAAGCGGTGTTTCAACTTCGACATAGCCCGCAGCATTATGCACTTCACGCCAGTAATGCATCAGTTCATTTTTAACAACCATACCATTTGGAAGGAAGAATGGGAAACCCGGACCTTCTTCTCTAAGAGCGAAAAGTTTAAGCTCTTTTCCAAGCTTTCTATGATCGCGCTTTTTCGCTTCTTCAAGCATTTCAAGGTGCTCTTCAAGCAGCTTTGCCTTAGGGAATGAAGTCCCATAGATCCGCTGAAGCATTTTATTCTTCTCATCGCCTCTCCAGTAAGCACCCGCTACAGAGAGAAGTTTAATCGCCTTTACCTGCTTTGTGCTTGTAACATGGCAGCCTGCACAAAGATCGGTAAATTCGCCTTGCTTATAGAATGAAATGATTGAGTCTTCCGGCAGATCATTAATGAGTTCAGCCTTGTAGTCTTCACCCTTTTCACTTACAAACTCGAGTGCTTCACTTCTTGGAAGCTCAAATCTTTCCAGTTTAAGGTCTTCCTTGATGATTTTTTTCATTTCAGCTTCAATCTTCTCAAGATCTTCTGGAACAAATACATGCTCAGAGTCGAAGTCATAGTAGAAGCCATTGTCAATCGCAGGTCCGATTGCCAGCTTTGTTCCCGGGAAAAGCCTTTGCACAGCTTGTGCAAGGATATGTGAACTTGTATGTCTAAATGCATGTGCGCCTTCTTCATCATCAAATTTAAGAATGCTCACTTCCGCATCGTGGTCAAGTGTATAAGTCAGATCAACAGTCTCTCCGTCAACTTCACCAACAACCGCTTCCTTTGCAAGTCTGCCGCTGATTTCTTTTGCCAGCTCATAAATAGATATGCCCTTCTCGACTTCTTTGACTGAGCCGTCTTTAAGTGTTACTTTAACCATACTCATCGTCTCTCCTCCTTAAAATAAATATATGCTTCTTTGTCTTTTCAAAAACGTAAAAAGTCCCAATACACCTAAGTGTATTGGGACGATATCTCGCGGTTCCACCCAACTTGAATGCATTGCATTCCAGCTCATATGGCTTTAACGCAGCCCTGCGTTGACATTTCCTTCAGAGTAGTCTGTCAAAGCTAAAGAGGAGTTTTCAAATGCTTTTTTATGGATGTGCTTTCAGCCACGGCACAAACTCTCTAGAATAAAATCTGCATTTTACTTGTCTCTTATCATTGCCCATATTCGAATTTCTGATACCATCATATTCCGATTTTATGCTGTTGTCAACTTCAAAAATGGACATGATTTGTCGACTTATAAATACAAAATCAGAAGACCTTGAACAAGACCAATGGCAAAGCCAATGAGACCGCCCAGATACTCGATGTGCTTAAGCTCCTTCTTGGCAATTGCCAAGATGATTTCTTCCAGCTTTTCAAAAGGAAATGCATTGATTTTTTCTTCAATAATAAGCGCGACGCTGATTTTTTCGCTCGCTTCGTGGACAATTTTTTCACTGAGTTCATTGATCATTTCGTCAGCGTTCTCATCAATCGTGTCCTCAATGAATTTCATAATCATGCTTTTCATTGCGGTAGGAACAAAAACGGGAACCTTGAGGTCCGCAAGCTGAACAATCCGCTGCTTAAGGGCTTCTATTACAGCACTTTTATCTGTACCTTCAATCATCCTGTCTAGAATTTCTTCAACAGAAAGAAGCTCTTTTTCCACTGTTTCACCAATGTTTTTAGCAATCTCCTGTTTTCTCTTTGGCATAAGTCCCTGCAGTGTCATTCCCAGTACAGGGATGCGCACAGGTTCAATCGGTCTAAACAAGAGCTTTATGGCAATTACGTTTGTCATCCAGCCAATCAGGGCACCGACTGAAGCAAGTATGAGTAATTTTATCATGTCTCTCCCTCTTCTTACATATTAATATACATCTTAAAGCCGAGGAAGATTATAACATATTCTGCGTCATCAAGCTACAGTACCACGCTTATTTTCATATTTCTTATAGGACGCCGAGCGCATGATTTCCTCAATTCGGTCAACGAGTTCGACAATGTCTGCATATCTTGTATAGAGGGGCACCGGCGCAAGTCGGATGACATTGGGCTCACGGTAGTCTGGAATGATTCCACTTGCCTTCATCGCTTCGTTAATACTCGCAGCTTCACTGTGAACAAGCGCAACATGACCGCCTCTTCTATGGGCTTCACGTGGTGTACCCACACTGCAGCCGTACTTTCCAAGTCGCGCATCAATCAGTTGCATAAGTGCCTCCGTGAGTTTCAGTGATTTCTCTCTGAGTTCATCCATGCCCATAGCACTGAAATGACCAAGTGATCCTTTAAGCGTTGCCATACTCATGACATGCGGTGTACCGATTTCCCATGCAGATGCGGTGCTTGAAGGTTCGAAATCAAGGGCAAGATCAAATTGCTTGTCCTTTCTATATCCAAACCAACCGGCAAGTGCCGGACCTTTTTCGAGGTGCCTCTCATGGACAAACAGACTTGCTGCCGCCCCTGGTCCCCCATTGAAGTACTTGTAGTTGCACCAGAAGGCAAAATCGGCCCCCCAGCTGTGAAGGGCATGTTTTACAGCGCCAGCTGAGTGAGACAGATCAAGTCCGATTACCGCACCAGCCTCATGCGCCGCCTTTATGAGTCTTTCCATATCCAGGAGTTGTCCGCTTCTATAAAGCACACCCGGCATCAAAACGAGCGCTGTCGTATGGTCCATAGCCTCAATTATCTGATTTTCATCAAGTGTCTGCCCATCCTCGCTAGATACAATAATCAGGTTTTCTTCAACACTTATGCCCATTTGCTCCATATGGCTTCTCACCGCATAGAGGTCCGTAGGAAAATTCAGCGCGTCCACGACAATCTTTCTGCGTTCCCCCTCCGGCTTATAAAATGTTGCCAGAAGCAGGTGCAGATTCATAGTCGTTGAACTGTGTACCGTCAATTCCTGTGGCAGTGCACCCATAAGCGGCGCTTGTATTTCGGCAATTTCCTGCGACATATAATACCAGCTGTTTTCAGCTTCCGTCCAGCCTCTGATGCCGAGCTTTCTCCAGTCTTCAAGTGTTGCGTGAAGGCTTTCATCCGCATCGACCGACATGAGGCCAAGAGAGTTTCCGTCCATATAGAGTTCATTTTCATTCAGGTAGAAGCGGTCACGAATAGATGCTACAGGGTCCATTCTGTCCAGTTCTTTAGCAGTCTCCAAATCCAAATACATATCGCACCTCCATAAATCATGTCTTAAGTTTGATATACATATTATATATTTAGGAAGCTAAATATTCAAGAGTTTTATTTAGCTCCCTAAATATATTGCGTTTTCATAAGGCCCCGGACCCACTTTTGCCACTCACAGCTCATGTGTCATTTCATCGTCCATATGCTTGAGGGCTTTGAGCATTTCATCCCGAAGCGCGTCATTAATGTGCCCCGTCGTTCGCTTTTCAAAGCTGTTGATGATTTCAAATGCAGGCTCCCTTAAAGCTTCACCTTTGATTGTCAGGGCAATATGCTTTGCCCGCCGGTCTGCCTTGTCCTTCTTCCGTGCAGCAAGCCCCTTTTTTACAAGCTGATCTGTCAGTCCCGTAAGTGTTGAGGGCTTGACACATATATGCTCCAGTATCTCCTTTTGCGTGAGCGTACCACGCTTCCAAAGTGTGTTCAGTACACGAAACTGCGCATAGGTGATATCAAGCTCCTTTAGCTCATCATTTAACTGCAGCGCCGATTTTCGCGCAATTTCCTGAATAAAATAACCTATGTGTGATGAAAAAACCGTATCCATAAAAATGCCTCCTGATTACCTTTACTTCAGTATTCGAACACTGCCTATATCGACTAATTTATCGACATCTGTCTCAATGATTTCATGTGCCCTATCCTCAATGAATTTCCGGATTGCATCCTTATGGGGATGCGCATCCAAACGCCCAAAAAAGACAATTGTCTCTTCAATACACATGGCTGCGCCGCCAATAAAGCCGTAATTATAGCCTGGCAGGTCAATCTCCCCCGGTTCAATAAGAAGAACCTCCATACCGTAGGCACGCAGCGCTTCTTCAACACCCGAATCAGACGTTATGAGACTGCGCGCGCCCACAGGAAGTATCATGCAGTTGGAATACCCCTGATTGATGTGAATCCACTTATAGCCTGCAGCGTCAATGCACGCTTTTAGAACCGGATCTGTATGACAGGTGTTATGGACTGCGTAGGGCCCTATAAAAGCAACATTATAAGCAATGTTCCCAGGGTACTTATCCCTTAGCACCGTTTGTCCGCGAACCATAAAGGCCTCCAGCCCGGGATAGGCTCTCACAAGACCTTCATATAAGGTCGGCTCCACCACAAGAGTATCACCTACAGGACAGCAGAGCATGTCAGCATGACTTCGAACCGCCTTATTCAGTGTCTCCAGTGACGGAATCTCTACCCAGTTCACATTTTGAATCTTACCATATAAGCGCTGCTTGTTGAACGGACTGTCTTGACCAATAAATGCATACATCGCCTTTTCCTATTCCTTTTTTCTATACAAACCACAAAACCGATTAATTTTCTAAATGAATACATTCTGGTATATGCCCACATATCTCACAACATGCCTGCTTATCATGTTAGAATAAAGATAAATTACTTAATCCATAAACAAAAGGAGTTACATAGATGAATAGAGTTTATCTCGATAACGGGGCTACTTCCTTTCCAAAAGCACCAGGTGTCGCTGAAGCTATTAATAATTATATCTTAAATGTCGGTACAAATGTAGGCAGAGGTGCATATGCCGAAGCTTTTGAAACAGAAGGCATCGTGTACGAAACACGGGAGATGCTTGCCGCGCTTTTCGGCGCACCGGATTCAAAAAACATTGTTTTCACAAAAAATGTCACTGAAAGTCTCAACGTCCTGCTCCACGGATTCCTCAAGCAGGGAGACCATGTGATTGTATCCAGTTTTGAGCACAATGCAATGATGCGACCCCTTGTTCAAATGTCCAGTAAGGGTGTGTCCTTTACACGTATTCAGCCCGATGCACTGGGTGTTTTTGACCTTGAGGAGATCACAGCTGCAATCAAACCTGAAACCAAGCTGATTGCCATGCTCCATGCGTCAAATGTCTTTGGTACAATCATGGATCTAAAGCCTGTCGGTCAACTGGCAAAAACACACAATCTGCGCTTTATTGTGGACGCTGCCCAAACAGCAGGCCAGCTGCCTGTCAATATGACAGATCTGAATGCTGATGCAATTGCCTTTACCGGCCACAAAAGCCTGCTTGGACCTCAGGGAATCGGCGGTTTTGCCATAACAGATGACTTTGCCACACAAGTTGACAGCCTTATCCAGGGTGGGACAGGCAGCAAGTCTGATCTTGAAATCCAACCGGATTATCTGCCGGACAAGTTTGAATCGGGTACGCCAAATACAATCGGAATCGTTGGCCTCCATGCCTCGCTTTGCTTTCTCAAAGACCACGGCATCGACAAGATTCGAAGCCATGAGCAGATGCTCATTGAGGACCTGATTACTCAACTTGGCAACATTCCTCAGGTAAAAATCATTGGCACACAGTCAACAGCACACAAGACAGCCGTTATCTCTATCGATACACCTGATCACGACAGCGCTGTCATATCACATAGACTTTCATCCGGCTATGGCATAAACAACCGGTGTGGCATGCACTGTGCGCCTTCAGCACATAAGTCGATGGACACCTTCCCTCAGGGAACCATCCGCTTCAGCTTCGGCTATGCCAATACCCGTGATGATGTGGCGGCAGTGGCAAATGCCCTTCGTGAGATTTTTTCAGAAGAGTAGAGTAAGAAATTACCCTTTAATCATGTGTATTAGCGTATTTAAGTCAATTGTCAGATTTTTGTCAAATTTTTGTCAAAATTGTATTGCATTGATTTCTCTAATACCTTATAATTTGTATAGGAAATCGTTTCTATGTCAGGTGTCTATTTGGTGCTACCCAGCACTTACTCGTAGATATTAAACGGCAAATGAGCTACAGCTCACTTGCCGTTTTTGTTTTTTTGTACATGATATGAAGCCAATGGCAAGAGAGCATAATTTCCTGACAACTCAATATTCTAAGGGGGACCAATCAATGAATCCATTCAATCCTGAGGCAATAGGTGTACTCGGGCTAGTCGTAACAGTTTTTGTTTTTGGCTTTGAACAGCTAGGTATTGGAACAAAAGGTGGGGACCATGACAAAATCAGCAGAGAAGTATCCTATGTTGCTTTCTGGTTCGGCGGTGTAACACAAGTATTGACTGCTGTCATGATGTCTATTTTCGGCTTTGCTGGGGAAAAGTCAACTTTTGTCGCAACAGTGTTCGGACTATACGGATTCTTCTGGCTAGTAGCTGCTAATCATTTTCGTTATGGAGGCGATAACAAAATGCTTGGCAACTTCTGCGGTGCTGTCGGTATCATCACAGCATTCTTAACTTATGTAGCATTCCAACTTGGTCTTGCATGGCCACTTGGAACAGTTCTAGCCCTGATCATACTGCTGATGATTTCTCTATTTATCGCACTTTGGGGAATCAAACCAGAGTTCATCAAGGTTGCTGGGCTGCTGAACATTCTCATCGGTATCGGTGGATTGTTCATTTTCTGGGGCGCTCTAACACACGGACTGCCTCTATAATCAAGTTGTAAGATATTTTGGCGTCGGGACCTCCGGCTTCAAATTTCTTTCTCACATCCCTTTATACTCACACGCAAAAATAGCTCTGCTGCTTAAGCTGAGCTATTTTTGTATTTGCGGCAAATGCGTCTTAGGGCAGTTGGCCATGATGCGTTGAAAAAAAGCTTTCCGCCTGTTGGCGGAAAGCTTTTTCACTTGGAGTATATTTATTGATTTGGAGGAGAAAGTGTCATGTTGTACAAAAGTTGTACAAAGAATGACTCTATTTCTTCTGTAGATGTTTACGGTTATCAATTGCAACCGCTGAAAGGATGATAATACCCTTGATAATGAACTGCATGTATGGGTTTACACCGATGAATGCAAGTCCATAAGAGATAACCTGGAAGATCAGTACGCCAGCAACGATACCGGAAATCGAACCGATACCACCGTCAAACGAAAGACCACCAACGATACATGCAGAGATCGCATCAAGCTCATACATGTTACCTGTATTGTTTGTTGCAGTACCGATACGGGCTGCTTCAAGAGCACCGCCCAGACCATATAGAACACCTGCAAGAAGATAAGCTAATAGGATGTACTTCGTTACGTTAACACCGGATACAACAGCTGCTTCTTCGTTGCCGCCGATAGCAAAGATGTTCTTTCCAAATGTTGTCTTGTTCCAGAGTATCCATACAACACCCACAGTGATTGCTGCATAGATTACAAGGTATGGAATGATAAATCCGTTAATGTCGATAAAGCCTTGAGCAAATCCTGAGAATCGTGGGTCAAGTCCACCGATTGGCTGTGCGCCGTAAGGTGGTCTGTCAAAGTAAATTGAGTTAAGACCATAAGCGATAACCATCATACCCAGCGTTGCGATAAATGGGTGAAGCTTGAATTTCGCAACCAGGAAGCCCGAGAACATACTCAGTGAACCTGCAATTGCCATAACCAGAAGGATTGGCAGAATAATAGGCAGCTGAGGCAGGTCTGGATACATTCTGTAAGCGTAATCAGGCGCCTGCAGAAGTGATGCTGAAATAACAGCGGAAAGACCAACCAAACGACCTAGGGAAAGGTCAGTACCAGCGAGGATGATGATACCACCAACACCCAGTGCCATAATCATTCTTGTAGAAGCCTGTGCCAGGATGTTTCTAAAGTTTCTGATAGAAACGAAGTCCGGTGACAAGGCGATAATAATCAGTAGTAGTCCGAGTAGGATAAAGAAGATTGCATTATCCATCATGAACTTTTTAAAATCCCCACCTGACATACCCTTCAGGCGTGAGAAAAAGCTTCCTTTTTCTTTTTTCATTGTGCTCATAAGTTTAAGCCTCCTAATCTATAAGTACATGGCTGATAGCCGTAATATTTCTTCCTGTGTAACGTCCTTCGTATCTACGATTCCAGCCAATCGGCCATTACTCATAACCAGGATTCTGTCTGCAACACCTAGAAGCTCAGGCATTTCAGAGGAAACCATGATAACGCCCTTACCCTTGTTGGCAAGATCAATCATCAGCTGATAAATTTCAAACTTGGCACCAACGTCAATACCACGTGTCGGTTCATCCATGAGCAGTACATCTGGCTCAGTCAGCAGCCATCTGCCAATGATAACCTTCTGCTGGTTACCACCGGACAATGATCTGATCGGTGTGGTTTGTGACGGCGTTTTTACACGCATGCTGTCAATAACCCATTCCGTATCAGTAGCCATTTTGCCATCGCTCAGCAGCCCATTCGGCTGAACATACTCATTGATATTGGCAATTGTCGAATTGAAACGAATGTCCAAATCGCCGAATATGCCTGTCGCACGACGTTCTTCTGTAATCAGTGCAAATCCATTTGAAATCGATTCACGAGGTGATGCATTTGCAACCTCATTGCCTTTGAAGTAAATTTTGCCTTCTGCTTTATGTCTCAGTCCGAAAATTGTTTCAATAAGCTCTGTTCTTTTCGAGCCAACCAGACCGGCAACGCCAAGAATTTCGCCTTCACGAAGCTCGAAAGAAACTTCGCGTACTGAATTCTTTACATATGCTGTCAGGTTTTCAACCTTCATGATTACGTCACCTGGTTCATTTGTTTTCGGTGGAAAACGGTTTGTCAGGTCACGACCAACCATCAGGTTGATGATTTGATCTGTAGTAATGTTCTCAATGGATTCTGTTGCAATCCACTGTCCGTCACGCATAATGGTTACATCATCCGATATTTCAGAAATCTCTTCCATCTTATGTGAAATGTAGATTATTGAAACACCACGATCTCTCAGGGAACGAATAATTCTAAATAAGTGCCCTACTTCTTTTTCTGTGAGTGAGGATGTTGGTTCGTCCATTACGATAACTTTTGAATTATATGAAACAGCTTTTGCGATTTCTACCATCTGACTCTCGGAGACTGGTAAGTTTCCAACTTTCTCTCGTGGGTCAACATTGATGTCCAGCTCTTCAAAGATTCTCTTTGTTTCCACATACATCTTTTCTTCGTCTATGAATAGCCCTTTTTTTGGAAAACGCCCCAGCCATATATTATCCATAACTCGGGTGGACTGAACTTGGTTCAGCTCCTGGTGTACCATTGACACGCCGTGGTCAAGGGCATGTCTAGATGAGGTGAATTCCACTTCTTCACCGTTCAAAACTATTTTTCCTTCGTCTCTTTGATAAATGCCGAAAAGACATTTCATCATTGTTGATTTTCCGGCGCCGTTCTCACCCATTAGCGCATGCACAGTGCCTGGGCGCACTCTCAGATTGACGCCGTCTAGTGCTTTTACCCCCGGGAAGGTTTTGGTCAGGCCTATCATTTCGAGTAAGTACTCCGATTTTACATTTTCTTTGTTGTGCATAAATGCCACCTCCCTCGAAGAAAAATCCGAGATGCGACGTGCGCATCTCGAATTCCCCAATCAATACATCATTACTATTATTATTCGTATGCTTTCTCAGCAAATTCTAGATTGTCAACAGTGATTGCTACGTAAGGTACACGAACAGCTTTGTTTTCGTCGAATTTCCACTCTGTACCAGCTAGAGGGTCATTACCTTGTGCAGCATTGTAAACTAGATCGAATGTAGCTTGACCTTGGTTCTTAGCATCGTTCAGTACTGTACCAGCCATGAAGCCAGCTTTGATTTGCTCTAGTGCATCAGGAATAGCGTCTACGCCGAATACAGGCATGTACATGTCGCCTTCGAAGTATCCGTTAGCGTTTAGAGACTGAACAGCACCAAGTGCCATCGCGTCATTATTACAGATAACTACTTCAATTGCATCGCCATGCTTAGCAATCCAAGCATCCATAAGTTCTTTACCCTTTACAGAGTCCCACATACCAGTTTGAAGCTCTAGTTCTTGAACTTCGATACCTTTTTCAACGAGTGTGTCTACTGCGTACTTAGTACGTGCTTCAGCGTCAGGGTGACCTGGTTCGCCTTTCATCAGTACGTAAGATAGAACGCCGTCGCCATTGCGGTCCCAAGCTGGGTTAGCATTCCACATTTCAGCCATCATTTCACCTTGAATGATACCTGATTCTGAAGAAGTTGTACCAACATACCATGCTTTGTCATAAGACTTAAGTGCTTCAGCAGATGGCTCTTTGTTGAAGAAGATTACTGGTAGATCTTCTGATTGAGCTTTAGAAATGATTGTTTCTGCTGCTTGTGGGTCAACTAGGTTGATAGCAAGTGCTTTTACGCCCTTAGAAATCATCATGTCAACTTGGTCATTTTGTGTTGCCTGGTTGTTCTGTGAATCGTTAAGAATCAGTTCTGCGTTGCCTTCTGCTGCAGTTGTGATTGAACGACGTACGAATGACATGAAGTTGTCATCGAACTTGTAGATCGTTACACCAACCTTAGGCATTTCTGCAACTTGCTCTGTTTCTTCTCCGCCACCGTTGTCAGCTGGTGCTGCAGGTGCTTCTTCCTTAGGTGAACAAGCCACCATAGATGTTGCAAGAACGCCAGCTAGAAGAATTGATAGCCACTTTTTCATTTGTTATCCCCTCCATAGTAAGTAAACGTTTTCAGACCGATATGTAATCTGCCTGTTGACACTTAAATCTTATCACCTGAAATCGTTTTCAAAAATCCAATATCTTGACCTTGTTCTTTGAATTCTTGTTCAATTATTAATACCTTGTTCACAATTTCGTGAATTTCTGTGCATGTTTCTTGTGTAGAGAAAACGTTTCACCCGTCATTTTTCAGCATTTTCACACCTATTTAGCCAGTTTGTTCCTATAAATCATGCAGATTGGTGCGGTTTTATGAGTAAAAAAAGCAGCTGTCTATTTGACAACTGCCATTTTACGGACTTTTTAAACAGATCTAATTGAATGGAAAAACAAGCTTTTCGTTTTCTGGATCATATAAATTATCAGAGCTGATGATAACCGTGTCGACCTTGTTCTCCTTACTTTCAACCGCAACAAGTCGGCTGTAGCTTATGGCATCCTTTGCAGCGGCAACGCCCAGATAACCCATGTTGAAGGGATTCTGGACAATGGCCTTGTCTATGACCCCGGATTCCAGGTACTCAATTTCCTGAGGTGTGGAGTCAAATCCCAGAACAATGATCCTGTCATCTTCCTGATAGTTGGCGACCTCTTTTGCAATCCCCAGCGTAGAAATGGCATTCAGTCCAACCAGGACGTCCGGTGGTCTGAGCTCATTGAGCATGAAATCTGTAATCTGCGATGCCAAATCCACATCCGACATGGAGTACATGGTATCCCTGATCACGACATTTTCATGGGTTTTCAGATAATCCCTGAGCCCCTTTTCACGTTCAATGGCGTTTTCACTTCCAGAGACGAAGCTGATAATCCCCACCTTGATATCTTCACCCGCCAGCTCGACGGCGATTTCACCAAGACGTTCTCCCGCTTCGTAATTGTTTGTTGTAAAGCTTTTATAGTATTTCCATGTGCTCACCATGGAGTCAATCAGAATAACCGGCACCTTGTTCTCGTAGGCGTAGTTGAGGGCGGATTCCAGAAGCTGAAGGTCGGAAGGCGCAAGGACTATTGCTTCATAGCCACGGTCCACTGCTGCATGAATCATTTCGATCTGACCCTTGTAGTCCGATTCCTCTTCAGGTGCAAAGTAATCCACGGCCACACCAAACTCCTTTGCGGCAATTTCAGCCCCCATGTTGACGGTCTCCCAGTACTCTCCGTACTTGGTCTTTAAAATGAGCGCAACCTTTTCAGGCGGCTCCTCCGCTTCCATTCTGACCTCGCCGTTATCTGCAATGTTGATGAGCATCAGCATTCCGAGAATAATCAGTGCTGCCATAATCCCCAGAAAAGAAACTCTTATGTTCATGAGTTCTCCTCCCTTATTACAGGAATGGACAATGTGATTTTTGTCCCTTCCTCAATTTCACTTTCAATATCAATTCCGAAATCCTCACCGTACATGAGTTTGATGCGCTCAAACACATTGGTCACACCCACGCCGCCAACCCGAACTGCGCCGTCGTCAATCTGGTCATGCCGCTTGAGGATATCCTTCCTGACCGATTCGCTCATGCCCAGTCCATTGTCTTCCACCTCAAAGTACAAGATATCATCCTTGGCATAGGCGCGTATCACAATTTCACCCTCGTCCACCATTTGGCGGATTCCATGGTAAATTGCATTTTCAATAATCGGCTGGAGCAAAAGCTTTTGCGTCTTGTAATTCAAGACTTCATCATCAATTTCAAACCGGTATTCAAACTGATCCTTATAGCGCATTTTTTGTATGGTCAGGTAATTCTCAGCATGGGACAGTTCTTCCTTGACAGTAATCACATTTCGACCGCGGCTGATACTGATTCTAAACAGGCGTGCCAGAGAGGTCACCATTTTGACGACATCGTGATGCTTGCCATTTTCAGCCATCCATATTACAGAATCCAGCGTATTGTATAGAAAATGAGGATTGATTTGTGCCTGAAGTGCGCTGAGTTCGCTCTTTCGCTTGGACTCCTGCTCCTCGACAACCTGTTTCATCAGACTCTTGATCTGCGCGGTCATCAGGTTAAAACGCCTTGCCAGCTGCATAACCTCATACTCGCCCTGAACGTCAATCTGCGTATTGAAATCTCCCATTTCAACAGCACGCATGGAATTTGCGAGCTCTGAAATAGGCTTTGTGATTCTGTCTGTCATATAGAAGGATACTGACATGAATATGAGCATGCCAAATGCCAGCGTAAGAACAATGAACTCTGTCAGGTCCCTCTGTTCAGCACTCAAATCCGACAGATAATAGACACCGATAAGCTTCCAGTCGACATGACGTGCTGGAAAAATGGTCAGAATCCGGCTGTCACCATTTGAATCCTTCTGAACGAAGCTCCCCTGGTCGCGACTGTCAATGCCGTCAAAGCTCTCCACCTTGACTCCTGAATAAATGAGCTGCTGCTGGTGGTGATAAACCAGGTTGTTTTCGCCATCGAGCAGGAAGACATACCCCTTCTTGCCAAGGCGAACGCCATTGAGCAGGTCTTCGATCATACTGAAGTTCATATCGATCATCAGAACCCCTTCCTCCATGTTCTGATTGATTCTGAAGCTAACCTTCCGGCTCAGGGTAATCACCCAGGGATGTCTGTTTTTGAACAGACTTTGCACATGGGGCGGTGAAATTCTGATGGTTCCATCTGAACTGAGGGCCTTATCAAACCATTCGGTATCGACGACAGTTGCCGTGTCCTTGAGCTTCTGTCCACTGCCCTCGTAAATCAATTTTCCATCTGTCGTAAAAAGGGAGATGGATAAAATATCGGTACGTGTCCGCATGAGGGTTTCGATATCCCTGTCCAGCTCCGAAAGGTTCAGAAGCTTGAACTTGTTGATATCAATCACCAGAAGATTGGACAGGTCTATCATGCCCTTGAGATAATTGTTCAGATTCCGCTCAACCTGCTCAATGATCTCAAGACTGTTTTCACTTAAGTTTTCTCTGGAGGTCTGTACAAATTTCTGATTCAGGGCAAAGCCAACAAAAATCATGGACAGCATAATTACCGCTGCAAAGCTCATTGCCAGTATGAACCTGAAACTCGTCACCCGAAACCCCGCTCTTTTAATCCAGTTCATCATTCACTCCATGGGTCCCTTATTTTTCCTCTGAATTTTTGTTCTTTCTCATGGCAGTCGGCGACTGTCCATAGAATTTTTTAAAGGAGTAACTGAAATAATTGGCCTCGGCATATCCTATTTTCTCAGCAATCTCGAAGTTTTTAAAATCGGTTTCAAGAATATATTCCATTGCCTTTTCCATGCGTACCTCTGTCAGGTACTGTATGAAGGTCATTCCTGACTCCTTCTTGAACATCCTGCTGAAATAGGATGGACTGATGTGCAGCATTTGGCTGATGGTGTCCAGGTTCAAGTCAGAGTCGTGATAGTTGGTTCGAACATGTATTTTGGCACTTTCCACCATGCGCTGAATCCCACTCATTCTATTTTCCAGTATGTTCTGGTTGAGCAGTGCACATGTATTGATAAACCACTTCTCAATATTTTTCAGAACGCCAATTTCCTTCATGAGAATAAAAAGGTTTTCCTCTTCAACAAGCTCAGCCAGATTCAGATTGTGGGACCTGGCAATACGCAGAAGCGCCGTCAGCATTTCATTGATAAAGAGCCTGCAGTCAAGATAGGAGATTTCTTCATCTCGCATGGTGTTGAAATGTCTGTGAATCACAGCCTCTATATCGGACTGCGATCCCGCGCGAATGACGGTTCTCAGCTCTCTGTCCATTTCTTCCTGGAAGGTAAACTGGCCGTGGTCCTTTGGCAGAAGGTCACTGATCCACAGGAGTCTGTTTGATCCTTCAACCAGCTGATGCTCAAGTGCACCCACAGCACCCTTGTGTGAGGTTTCAAGACTCACAAGGTCATTTACCACTTCTCCAATGCCGATGGTCACCGTCATAGGGTGGGTCTTCTCAATGACCATGCGCACCTCTTCAAGAATGGAAAAGGCCTTTTTTATATCGCCATCCACGCCAAGAGGCACAAGCATGACGGTTTCACCGCCTGAACGCATGAAGGAAATACAGTCATTGGCACTGCCGATACGTTCACAGGTCTCATAGACCGCATAACCATGCAGTTCCTTTTCCTCAAAGGAACTCATTTCTTCACCAGCGCGCCTGTTGGTCTTCTCATCAAGATTGTGCTTTATCACAGCCACCACACTGGGGCCCTCATGAAGGGTTATGTTGAATCGTCTTGCCTTCTCCAGAATTTCATCCGTATCCATCTTGTCCAGGATCAGGGCATTTAAGAAACGTTCCTTCAATATTGGAAGACTTTCCATATACTCATTTCTAAGCTTTTCAAGATCGGCGTTTTGCAGCTTTTCCTCATCGAGCACCTCTTTCAGGCGTTCAAGTATTTTCATGAGTTCATCTGCGCCAAAGGGCTTGAGAATATACTCCATTACATTATAGCGTATTGCCTTCTGAGCATAGTCAAACTCATCAAACCCTGAAAGGATCATGAGCTTGGTAGCCGGATAATCCCGTGAAATGATTTCGGCAAGCTGCATGCCGTCCATAAATGGCATTTTGATATCAATAATTGCAACATCGGGATTGATTTTTTCCAAGACCTCAAGCGCCTCGAGACCATTTTCAGCTTCCCCTGCAATTTCAAATCCTGTTTTAGACCAGTCTATTTTCGATATGATGCCGCGGCGAACCTCGGCTTCATCATCCACCAACAGTAATTTATACATGCTCTATCCCCCGTACCTTATGTATGCTGCCTTGTCTATACAATCACTTTATATCATTCTTCGCATGAGTATGTCATTTATTTATACCATGGACTCAAACAATTTGTCCAAAATCATCTGTTTTTCATTTCTGATTTTTCTGACATTTGTAAAATTAAACAATTGTTCAAATTATATAATACTACAATTTTCGGTTAAAAGCCCAAATTTTAAAAACTGGCAAATATGAATCACTTGACTCCTTATTGTATATTTACCACAACACCCGCTTCGCTGTAAATAATATACAAGTGTATCCAAATTTCTAAATTAATTAACCAGTTCAGCTTTTCCAAAGTCAGGATTCCCCTACGCCCGTACCCTCAAAATATTGTATATTGACCACAAGGGGGATTTATCCAACATCCAGAAACTTAATAGACATAGAGAAGTTTTCGATTAGGGTAACGGTTTACTAAGGAGGGAAAGCATGGAGAAGAGAGTTAAGCAAACTACGGAAATCCTTTACAAGATTGATGACAGACCACCGATTCAAACCAGCATATTGCTCGCATTTCAGCACATTATGGCCGCTTTCGGGGGCATTGTAGCTGTTCCACTTGTCATAGGCGGGGTTCTTGGACTACCGGTCGATGATATCGCCTTCCTCGTCAGCGCTTCACTCTTCTGCGCTGGTATTGCAACATACATACAGTCAAAGGGCATTGGTCCCGTCGGCTCGCGCGTCGCGTGTGTCATGGGAACTGACTTCACCTTTGTGGGACCATCTATCGCAGTAGGACTTGCAGGCGGCCTGCCTGCCATATTTGGCGCAACCATCCTTGGCTCATTCATTGAAATCATTCTCAGCCGTTTTATCAAACCACTCCAGAAATTCTTCCCACCCATTGTCACAGGTACGGTTGTCATGCTGATTGGCCTTACACTGCTTCCCGTATCTATGGACTGGGCAGCAGGCGGCTTCGGCGCACCCGACTACGGCAGCGTTACAAATATCAGCGTCGCCATGACTGTCATGGTTGTTATTATGCTGCTCAATCGATATGGAAAAGGAATCTTCAGTTCCGGCGCTGTCATTATTGGGCTGGTGTTCGGCTACATCATTTCCTACCCACTGGGCATGCTCAACTTTGAGCCGATTGCAAACGCTGGATGGATTGCGGTTCCTACACCATTCAAGTTCGGCGTCACATTCAGCCTGGCTGCAGTCATCCCATTCATTACCGCATACCTTGTCACAACCATAGAGACAGTCGGATGTCTCATTGCAGTCGGAGAAGCTTCCGGCAAGGAAATGAGTATGGATGATGTCTCAGCTGGCGTCCTGGCTGACGGTGTAGGCAGCTTCATTGCCGGCTTCTTCAATGCCGGTCCCAACACATCATTCAGCCAAAATGTTGGCCTGATTCCCATGACCAAGGTCGCAAGCCGATTTGTTGTCATTATCTCAGGTATTATCCTCATGCTACTTGGGATATTCCCTAAATTCGGCGCACTCATAGCAATTATGCCAAATCCGGTGCTGGGCGGCGCAGGCATCATCATGTTCGGCATGGTTGCCGCTGCAGGAATCAAAACCCTCAAAAGCGTGCCCCTGAACAACAGAAACCTGCTCATACTTGCAATTTCCATCGGGATTGGACTGGGCGTTACCTTCAGACCTGAACTACTGACACACCTGCCCGCTTGGATTCAAAGTCTTTTCTCTTCAGGCATCAGTGCAGGTACAATTACGGCACTTCTTCTGAATATTTTCCTCAAAGAAGAATACGAAGACGTGGCTGTCTCATCTGAAAGGGCGGCATAGGCAGACCTCTTTGATAGACAAATGCAAGGCGACCTATAGACGGCCACACACCTCAAAGCCCCTATGGGATAAATGGAAAGCCAGCTATTCATACGTGATAGCTGGCTTCTTATTTTATGCGTCTGCATGTCTTTGTTCTTTTCCTAAAAAAGCGGCCGCCGACTTCTTTCGAAGCCTGGCAGCCTTAAAAACTAAGCGTGTGTGAATACGCTTATGATAGGGCATTGTGTGTAATTCCATAAGCCTGCGACTAGACGGCCTGACGCTTTTTCAGTGCCTTCAGCACGCGCTCGGGTGTAGCCGGAAGCGCCTCAATTTCCGCACCCAAGCCGTGTTCAATCGCATTGATGACTGCCGGAGCAATAGCGCATGCACTGATTTCTCCAACACTCTTGGCACCAAATGGGCCAAACGCATCAGGTGCCTCCACCAGTTCCACTTTTACAGTTGGCATGTCTGGTGTATTGATGACATGATACTTGGCGAATGTGTCGCCTTTCACACTGCCATCCTTTCCAACTTCTATCTCTTCAGTTAAAGCGAAGCCAAGGCCCATCTGAATTGCACCCTGGACCTGACCTTCAACAAAACCACGATTTATGGCCTGGCCTATGTCATGTACTGCAAGAACATCCGTCACACGTACAAGTCCTGTGGCAGTATCGATCTCCACTTCAGCAAAGTTCACTGCATAGACCGCTGGATTCGCAATGGATTTGTATCGAAGCGTATGCCCGATATCTTCATTGAGTGTATTCTGAATTCTTGTCACAGCTTCCGCATAAGAGACTGGCTCCAGTGCCCTATTGTCGAAATGTACCCTTTCGTCCTCAAGACGTATATGCTCACCTTCAACATCATATGTTTCTGAAATTTTCTCTATAAACATGGTTTTAAGCGCCTGCGCTGCCAAATATGCACCCTTACCGCACACATAGGTCACGCGACTGGCCTGGGTTCCTGCTGAGTCGTATGGACTGAGCTGGGTATCCACTTCAGGCACACGAATTTTATCAAGGGACAGGTCTAGGACTTCACCGACAATCTGCTTCATGGTTGTCACAGTCCCGCATCCCTGATCATGGAATCCTGCATTCAGGATGACATGTCCATCTTCATCC
The DNA here is from genome assembly GCA_963678925.1 of uncultured Acidaminobacter sp. Taxonomy (GTDB): domain Bacteria; phylum Bacillota; class Clostridia; order Peptostreptococcales; family Acidaminobacteraceae. Next base: position 653,422 of record OY787533.1, read on the forward strand.
AGACGAATATAGAGTGAAAGGTAGTCTTGAAAAGCATCAAAGTAGCCATTGCCGTGTGTGGCACACGCCATACCTACCGCACGCACATAACGTCCGTCATTTTGCGTATTGGCACGTCGGTTTTTCCAGTCGAAAATTTCACAGCCCCGCTCAAGGCACTCCGCAATGCGTGCATCGCCAAGATCAGGTCCACCTATGGGGTCCTTGTCAAAAGGCTGAACGAAGTTCTTAAGTCTGAGTTCAGCAGGATCCATGCCCAACTTTCTTGCGACACGATCCATATGCACCTCAGTCACCGCATGGACCTGGGGTGAACCGTATCCACGTGCAGCTCCGCCTATGGGGGTATTCGTAAGTACAGCCTCTACATGATAGGTCTGGTTTGGCACACGGTACATTCTGAAGGATTTCTTACCCATGGCCATGGAAACCGCATCCGCATTGGTGAAATACGCACCGGCATCAACTGTCATATCTATATTTCTTCCTATTATAATCCCGTCCCGGGTCACCTTTGTGGTCACTTTTCCAAGAACCGCATTCCGGGTTCTAGAGCCCAAAATAGCTTCCTGCCTGGACATTACAAGCTTTACTGGTCTCTTGATATGCTTGGCTAGAAATGCCGTTACCTGTTCAAGCACTGGCTGGCCTTTTCCACCAAAGGAGCCACCCATGGTTGTCTTTATGACACGTACATCGTTGAGCGGCATTTCAAGAACCTTGGCAACGAGAAGACGTACCTGAAAAGCAACCTGACACGGCGTCCAGACCTGCAGGGTTCCATCCGGCATCGGCGATGCCACACAGACATGGGTCTCCATTGCCGCATGATGGACTTTCTGTGTTTCAAAGGCATCTTCAAAAACACAAAGGGCCTCATCGTTAAGAGAAGTGTATTCGCCTGTTTTTATGGTCTTATTGAAAACACTTTCATTGCGGTCTCTGACAAGAGCTGCGTCCGTATCCACCGCCAGAGGCTCATAGGCCACCTTTATCTTTTTCGCAGCTTTCTCTGCAATAGATTTCTTTGTGGCAATGACTGCACCAATCCGGTCCCCCACATGCTTGGGCTCGTCAGTAAAGATCAGTTCATCTTCAACAGAGGTATATCCGGCATACCATACATGTGAGTTGTACTTGATTTTAGGCGCATCTTCATATGTCACTACTGCAATGACACCCTCCATCGCTTCTGCCTCAGATGTATCAAGAGCTGTAACTTTAGCATGGGGGAGTGTGCTCGTGATAAGCTTTGCGTGAAGCATGCCCTGAAGGACCATATCGCCTGCATATTGCATAGCGCCTGTCACCTTTTGCTCCACATCGTGTATTGGGACAGATTTCCCAATGTACTTATACGGTTGCTTCATACTGCACCTCGCATTTCTCAGCCATGGCACAACACAGGCCATTTGCCAGTGCACGCACAGCGTCTCTCTTGTAATGGCGCGATGACCGTGTAGGAATCGCCTCATCCACAACTGAACGCATCACCTCAGCAAGAGCCTTTACATCTACTTCATCCGGCGTCTTGCCTTGAAGAAACTGACTGACTGCTTCTGAAAGAAAGGCTGTCGCCCCCAGCGCTCCAAAGGCGATACGCGCCGTATCAATAATGCCTTTGTCGCATGTGATGGAAGCGGCCATATTCAGCTTCGATATGGTCACTCTGGAGCGTGACCCGATTTTTCCAAAGTACTGAATACTTTGAGGACGCTTGAAACGAATCTGTGTCACGATTTCACCTGTTTGCAGTGCATTCTTTCTATTTCCAATAACGAAGTCCCCAATCGGGATACTGCGTTTGATTCTACCTTTTCCAAGGGTGTCCACCATGGCGTCAAGAGCCAGCAGCGGTGGTATCAGGTCCGCTCCCGCAAAGGCATTGGCAACATTCCCACCAATGGTTGCAGCGTTACGGATTTGTGTCGATCCCACCTTGTCGGCGGCACTGCACAGCGCAGGCGCAATTTCACCGAGTACCTTAGAGTCCGAAATCATCCGAAGCGTGGCAAGTGCTCCGATGCAAACCTCCGCACCTTCTGCAGAGATGTATTTCAACTCTCTCACACCTGACAAATCAATCAGACTTACGGTTGTAAATCCATTTTTCTGAAGGTTGATTAGCATGTCCGTACCACCACTGATCATTCTGGTATCCTCTGAAGCCTGAATAAGACAGTCGTCGAGCATGCTGAGCGAATCTGGTGTCATGAGTTTCATATGCAGCTACACCTCCTTGCCCGCAGCGTGATGCACGGCATCAATAATCTTGTTATAGCCTGTGCATCTGCACAGATTGCCTTCCAGTGCCTTTCTGATCTGCTCATCGGTCGGATCAGGCTCTTCCATGAGAAGCGCCTTTGCTGACATAAGCATCCCCGGCGTACAAAAGCCGCACTGCACGGCACCTTTTTCTATAAAGGACTGCTGGAGCTGTGCAAGCTCACCGTCTTGTCCTAGAGATTCAATGGTATAAACCTGCTTGTTCCGCACCTGATGGGCAAGCATCATGCATGAGTTTACAGCTGCGCCGTCAACGATGATGGTGCAGGCCCCGCATTCGCCTTCGCCGCACCCCTCTTTTGTACCTGTGAGGCCCAGCTCTTCACGTAAAAAATCTATAAGTCGCATATCTTCTGAAATGTCTATATCTATTTTCTTCCCATTCACTTCTGTTATAAGTCTCATTCGATCACCTCTAAGACCACTTTAAAGCACCGCTATCAAAAAAAAGTCTAATCCAACCACGTATTTGACCGCATTACACGTGTCGCCTTCTCAATATCAAAAGTCAACGGACGGTCTGCATCCAGGAAAGTCACTTCAGCACGAAGGGCTTCATAAAGCTTTTGCGTCTGAGCGCCAAGCTTTATATCCTCTCTAAAGTCAATTGCCTGAGCCGCATGAAGCAGTTCTTGGCCAAAAATGCAGTAAAGATTGTTCATAATGCGTTCAATGCGTTTCATGATTTGAACCGTATTGTTGGCATGATCTTCAATATCACCAGCCACCGCATGGAAATCCAGCGTTGAAGGATTGGCCAGATGTCTGATTTCAGCATCGAGTGCTGTGAAATTCTTTTGGATGGTCTGATAGGCCTGAACAACACCTTCATTTGGTGTTAAAAATCTTGGTAGACCTGTAAAATTTGGATTTGCAAACTTTAGAGTCCTAAGCGTGCTCATGCGCGACATGTGCCCCAGAGCAAGGGCAAGCATTTCAAAACCGATTGCCCAGTTTGTCACCTCAAAATTGGCACAGGAGATGATTTTTCTTTCTTCATAAATGACGCAAGGGTTGTCTTCTGTCGTATTCAAATGATTTTCCATCATTGCCCATACGTAGTCTATTGCGTCATAAACCGCACCGTGGACCGCAACCACATCGCGGAAGCTCAGTGGATCCTGAAGGGATTTTGTGATGTCCTTTTCTTCCAGATAACTTCCTGAAAGAAAACCTCGAATTTCAGAAGAACACTGGATCTGTCCCTTTATATTCTTAACCGCATTGACTTTTTCATTCAGCGGTGTAATATTCCCATCATAACCTTCCAGCGAAAGGCCGTATAAGATGTTGGCCTTTCTGACCAGATTCTTCATTTCCTGTATGAGAACACAGGCAACACCTGCTGCCTGGGCATTGGTCGACACAATGGCAAGACCGTCTTTTGGCCCCAGTACCACCGGACTGATGCCCTCAGCTCTGAAGGCATCCATTGCAGGCATACGTTTGCCTCGATAGAACACATCACCTTCTCCGATCATAGCCAGTCCTACGTGGGACATTGTCGCGATATCCGCCTGACCCACCGAGCCATCCCATGGAACAACAGGATGAATGCCCCGATTGAGAAATTCCTTGTACATATTGATCAGTTCAGGTTGAACCCCTGTTTTACCCACCAGGAAGGTTGCCAGTCTCGCCAGCATTGCACCGCGCACATAGACTTCATCCATGGGCTCGCCGCAAGCCACACAGTGTGCATAAATTAGATTTCTGTTATATTCTTCAAAGTACTTTGAAAAGACACGCTGGTCCTTGTTCCAGCCCACACCTACGGTGAATCCATAGATTGCGACGCCTTCGTCAGCCAGTTCGAAAACCAGCTTTCTGGTTTTCTCCAGCATTTCATATGTTTCCTGTGCTATTTCTATTTTTTTCCCATGTATGACGATTTCATTGAAAGCTTCAATGGTTAATTCTTTTCCTTTTAAAATTATCAGATTATCCTGCATGTCATTCACCCGTTTTCTCCTTGTTTTGACCCACTGTAAATGCCTGCTTTGATGTATAAGAAAAGGGGCTTTCGCCCCTTTCAATCTAACTTGAACTTAAGAAGCTGACTCTTCATTGGAAACCTGAACGGATTCCGTTACAACGCCGTTTTCGAGTTCAGGGAAATAGGCAATATCGTATTTCTCTCTGTCTGTAAACATGCGGATTGTGCTGTAACCCATGAGCAGCATAAGGAATAGGATTGGGAAACCAGCTACTGTGGCAATCTGTTTTGTCGCGTCAATACCACTGATTTCACCAGCGCTTCCCGCGAGCAGATTGATAATCGCCATAGAAGACATGATTGCGCCCCAGAACAGTTTAACTTGTCCCGGTGGTTCAACTTCTGCGTTGTTGTGTGCTGAAGTTGACAGTGAAGACACCGTCGATGTCATTGAATCCGCCAGTGTAACCACCGACACGTAAATCGCCAGTATGAAGATCAGGCTCATGAGGGTCGCCAGCGGATAGTTCTTGAGGAACTCAAATACCGAGACTTCAAGGCCAACGTTTTGAATGGCTGCCCACATGCCTGCGCCGTTCATTTCAAAGTCAATTGCAGCCCCGCCGAATACCATGAACCAGAACATGCCGAATACTGCCGGCAGTACAAGGTTGACTGTCATGAACTCGCGAACCGTACGACCTTTTGAAATTTTCGCAAGGAACATACCAGTAAGCGGCGCATATGCCAGCCAGATGGCCCAGTAATAGATTGGCCACCATCTAGGCCAAGGCGATCCATTGATCGGACTTGTAAAGAGTGTTCTCGACCAGAAGTTGTCCATAAAGTAGCCTGTACTTTGCGTACCTAGAGACAGGATGAACTTTGTAGGACCAAAAATAAAAATAAACACCAGCATTGCTATAAAGAGCTTTGAGTTCTTGTCTGCGAGGAACTTGATACCTCGGTTCAGACCTGTGTAACTGGATATTACATAGGATGCAACAATAACGCAAACAATGCCGATCCAGAGTGTCTTAGTCGATTCAACTCCAAATAGATAATTGAGTCCAGCAGATATCTGCATTGTTGCTACTCCGAGAACAGCCGCGACACCACCAGCCATTGCGAAAAGACAAAGGTTGTCAACAATTGTACCTACAGAGCCGTAAACCTTGTCGCCAAACACAGGATAAAGCACAGAGCTTACGCTGTAGCGCTTTTTCATGTTGTAGGTTGCAAACGCAATGCCGACACCCGCTACGGAATACATTGCGTATGGAATGAATGTCCAGTGAATGTAACTCTGAGACATGGCGAACATGGCTGCCTCTTCAGTTCCCGACGCATACCCCAATGTGTCAGGCGGAGACATGAAGTGCGTGATTGGTTCAGCAATACCCCAGAAAAGGATTCCTGTCGCAATACCTGCTGTCAGGGAAATTGCAAACCAGTTCCACTTCGACAGTGTCGGTTCAGCTTTTTCACCACCCAGTCTGATGTTGCCGTATTTTGATACAGCAACCCAAATACAAATTGCAAGTAGAATGTTACCGCTCCACTGGAACAGCCATCCCCAGCTGTCAAATGCATACTGCACAATTGCATTTTCAGCGTCATAAAAAGCTTTCGGCGCAACAAGACCTAAAATGATTGCTGCTAGAAAAATGGTTGCCATTGGAATGAAAATTCCAAGTCGCAACTGCGCCTTTTGAACCTTTTTCATATTGACCCCCTATCCGAGGACGACATTCTCGTCCTCCACTCTGTTAATTGTCGAAATATTTCGATGCGTTAAGGGTATTCGAATTTCGTCAAATAAAAGTCGAAGAATTCTCTCGTTTTCACTCCGGGTTCATGCATTTTGAACAGAGCGCAGTCATTTTCTCCATAATTTCGACATCGTATACTGAATTGAGCTTGGAAAATGAATCCATAGCCTTCATGCAATAATTGGAGTCATTGCATTCAATATACTCAGACAGGGGATTTTTCAGTGGATTCTGCTTAATGAAATAGCAGATTTCACCCTTTATTCTGTAGACCAGTGCCTTATGGTATGGGTTGTTCATTCTTGCAAAGCTTTCGTCGAGCAGATGAATCAGCTTTAATGTCTCCTTGTAGCGTTTCTTTCTCAGAAGCACAAGACTGTAATATCCGAGCGTCATGGTTTTGCCCCAAGCACCTTCAACATGCTCATATAGCTGCTTTGCCTTTTCAAGATACTGCTGGGCTTTCGCGTAGTCTTCCACTTCATAGTAGACTTGACCAATTGAGCCATATAGAAATGCGAGCTTGTCCTTGTAGCCATAGGACTTGCAAAGCTCCACAGCCTGATTGTACTCCGCCATGGCTTCCTTGAATTTGCCACCGAATCTGTAGCCTTCACCGATGTAGTAATGTGCGCCAACAATATTGAGGGTGTACTGGTCTGTACAGCTCAGCCCGTCGAAAATCTTAATGGCCTGCTTGAGCGTGCTGATGCCCAGCTCAAACTGCCCGCCCAAGATTTTGCTGTAGCCCTTGAGTCTGAGAAGCACCCCCTGCATCCCCATGCGTTCCTGGTCCTTTGCAATGACAAAGGCGGCGTTCAAGGTTTCATCCAATGCTTTAAGATCTCTGATATTGATATAGTAATAGGCAAACAGGAGCAGTGCGCTAATGAGCGCATCGCTGTCACATGTCTCTTCTGCCAGGGCGTACATTTTGCAGATCAGCGCATAAGCCTTATCATAATTGCCCTTAATATTGCTGTACCGGCCTACTAATTTATAGTAGGAAAATTTCATTTGAAGGTTGTCCGCGTCCCTTTCGACATCTGCTTCAACCTCTTGATACAATCTTTCTATACGTTCTATTTCGTTATGGATCTCACTGATATCTACAAGGGTGGCATATTCCGAATCGCTGTGGTTGTGATTCCCCACGACAGGAAACATTTCATGGGCAACGTCAAAATAGTCCGATACGAACTGAATGCGGTACTTGAGCTCCTTTACAGCATTTCCGGCCATACTGTAGTTGTAAAGGAGGCGATAGATTCTGTTCAGTGACGGTGTATCCCCTGCGGTTTTTTCAAGCTGCTGTCCTATTTTCATATGATAAACACGTCGTACAGACAGAGGCAGGCTGTTGTAAACGTGTTCACGAAAGACGTGGTGGCTGTATGAAAAGAGCAGTTCGCTCCCACGTTTCACTTCCTTGAGAATCTGTTTTCGCACAAGCTGACCGAGGGAATCCAGAATGACGAACTCATCCATTCCAGAAATGGACTTCAAGTCTTCATAATTGAAATGGTCATAGAAATTTGACGCAATGTTCAGGAGCTTCTTTTCATCTCTTTCCAGTGCATCAAAGCGCAGATTCATGACATCAATCACACGAGTCGGAAGGATCCCATTCTCCTTTGACCAGTCATAGGCATTGAGCATCTCCGTGATGAAGAGTGGGTTGCCCTGACTTTCTTCATATAAGGTTTCCAGATTGTCCACGCTCATGGCCCCTGAATTGTTCATCATCTTCACGAATTCGAATGTCTCAAGCTTGTTGAAGGGCTTGACGATCTGCTTGTTCAGCGGCGCAATCCCTACAAGCTGCTCCATGATGTAATCTGCCGATGCATAGTCCGTATTGATTGACGAAGCGATAAAGACCGGGCGCTCCAGGAGCTTGATGAAAAGCTTCAGAGAAAGTTTGTCCATCCACTGAATATCTTCAAATACAATCACGACCCGCTTGTGCGCCAGCAGGGCATCAAAAACTTCAAAAATGGCTTTTTCAACCCGGTAGCTGTTGACAGTCTTCTTTTCATCGTTCACCGTCATCATAAAGTCCGTATTGCTGGTTATGCTTTCTATGAGTGCAAGACTTTTCGGTCGACTGTTTTCCGGCAGCTGACCCGCTTGGTCTGCAATCTGGTCAAGCAGTGCAAACCAGGGACTCAGAGGAAACTCAAGCTCCGCCTTATAGCATTTTCCAAAGAAGACTGTATGCTGGTCTTCAATCTCATCGCTGAAGGCCTGAAGAATTGTGGATTTTCCAATCCCAGAGCCTCCAATAAGCAAAATGCTCTTGCTCTTCTGTGTCTTTATATGTTTGTAAAGCCCTGCCTTGAGTATGTTGATTTCTTCTTTTCTTCCATAAATCAGGTTTTCCTGACTGATTTCCTCACGTGATTTCACCATCATGATTTCTTCAAAAAGCCTTTTCGTTTCATCGTCAGGCTTTAACATGAGTTCTTCATCCAGGGTTTCACAGAGTGTATTGTAGGAGCTTGCCACGGAACTGTATTTTCCCTGAAGCTCCAGTGCCTTAAACAGGAGACGGTAGGCCGATTCATCGAACTCATCAAATTCCAGAAGTACCCGGGCAAGCTTCTCCGCCTTTTCAGAATCCTGGTTTTCAAGACTTTCTTCGACCAGGGCATGTACACGCTTGGCCAGTTTTTCATTATAATGATATTTTTGATTTGTGAGCCATGTGTCAAAGTAAGGTGCATCTTTCAGATTGAAACCGCACAAAAACTCAACATCCTGAAGATTCAAGATGTCATCTGCCGTGAATGTGTCAATGGAAAACACATCTACCCAGTCAAACTGTTCAATGTCAACAACGAGAATATCCCGCTTGGGAGACATGATGATATTGTCATTGAAGGTTTTTCGAATGACATACACTGCATTTCTTAGATTCTTTTTCGCAGAATCATCTGACAATTCTCCCCATAAAAGATTGACGACATGTTCCCTTGTAGCTGACCGTTCAATCAGTAGGTAGAAAAGAAGTGCATAAGCCTTTTTGAAGGACAGGGTGATTTCCTCCGTCCCATTTTCATAGATGCTTCCACAACCGAGTAATTTTGCTTTCATGCCGCCCCCTGCTTTCAGACAGTTCATACCCTGCCTCATTTGCACGTTTATAGTATCAATATATTACCACGAATTTAGAAGATTTAGTACTTGGTCTGCTACAGGTCATCACTGTCAAAATAGTCCATGAAAAGTTTCTGAATGGATAAATCCACTTCGCTGATAAAGGCTTCATACTTTTCCATCAGCACCTCACCAGCCTGGGTCAGACTGCTCCCACCGCCAAATGCGCCCCCGGCAGCCCTGTGAAGGAGCTCTATCCCCATTGCCTCTTCGCAGCGCATGAGAATCGCTGATGCTTTCGTATAGGATATTCCCATGGACTGGCATGCCTTGTTGAGAGAACCGCACACCTTGATATGCCGCAGGAGCTCATAGGGACCTTTGCCAAACATTTTTATATTATTCTCATGTTCAAGCCATATCTTATATTTGACTTTCATGATTGCACCTCATTTCTTTGACTTAATTTTACGCCAAAAAGTCAAAAAAGCGTCAAATTTCATTTGGTTTCCCGGTGAAATTTGACGCTGCGCTGCGCACTGATCTTGTTTTTGTTTGACTCCATTGACCGAGAGGGTGGTATTTCCCCTCTATGAGCGGTTTTAGATATCTAATTTAACCTCTAAAATGACAAATCCCCGCCGGTGTATTCACCAACAGGGATTTGTAATAAATGGTGCGCCGTAAGGGATTCGAACCCCTGACCTTCTGATTCGTAGTCAGACACTCTATCCAGCTGAGCTAACGGCGCAAGATCTATTTTATTAAAGACTCGGACGGTCAAATGGTATAAAACTCATCTGCCATACCAAATCTACTAGACGCTTTTTGAAAAATCAAAATGGTGCCCAGAGGCGGAATCGAACCACCGACACGGGGATTTTCAGTCCCCTGCTCTACCGACTGAGCTATCTGGGCAAACAGCGTTTAGGCCCGTATTGACCGGACAAGAACTATTATAAGCACTTAGCAAATCCAAGTCAACACCTTTTTAGGGAAAAAGTTGAAGTCTGAATTTTCACGCTGAGGCCACCCCTTGCAATAAGCCGATTGTATTCAAATCGAAACATGGCATACGCCCTGGTTTACAGGGTCTCGTAAATGCTTTCCAGCTCTGCCTTGTCAAAATTATAATAGGTGTTGCAGAAATGACAGTGGAGCTCAGCCTGACCATCTTCCTCAATGATTGATTTGAGTTCCTCTTTGCCGATGCTGATAAGCGCGCCTTCAATGCGTTCTCTTGAGCAGTCACATTTGTACTCAACATCTGAGACATCCGTAATGACGGTTTCAAACTGATTCAGTGCCATTTCAACGATTTCTTCACCAGTCATGCCTTCCATGATCAGCTGGGATACCGGCAGAAGCACACGCACTGAAGTTTCGATCTTATCCAGAACTTCATCAGAAGCATTCGGCAGAGGCTGAATGAAGATGCCACCTGCTGCTGCAACCTTGGCACCATCCTTATCGAACGAAACACCCAGAGAAATGACTGACGGCTGCTGCTCTGAAGTCATATAGTAGTATGCCAAGTCCTCGGCGATTTCACCACTGACAAGCTCAGCCTGTCCCACAAAGGGATCTTTCAGTCCAAGGTCTCTGATGACAGTAACATGACCACTTCCAAGCGAACCGCCTACATCAATTTTTCCATCTGCTCTAGCCGGCAGCACCGCATCCGGGTTGCTCGTATAAGCCTTGACGTTTCCATTGTTCCACGCAACTGCGAGGATATTCTGAACAATGCCATCCCCCTTGAAGCTCAAGGTCAGCTTGTCTGTATCGTTTTTCATCATCTTGCCCATAATGGATGCCGCTGTAAGCACGCGTCCCAGACCCGCTGTCGCAAGTGGTGTCGCCTTATGTCGCAATCTTGCGTCTTCCACCATATCTGTTGTGATTGCTACATAAATACGCGTAGAATAATCTGATGTTACACCTGAATATATTTTGCCCTTCATTCATTTCCTCCTGTTGAAGCTTTCTTTTTCAATATGAACAGAACCCGTTCGGAATCTGGCTTGGCTGTCTCATATGTGTCACCATCCACACAGTCGACCAGGCTAAACGCCTCAGGCAATGCCCCAGTGATTTCCTCTATGCTGTGGCCCTTGAGCAGATGTGATTCGAACTGACGTTCAAAGCTTTCATCGTCTTCCTTAAAGAAGAGGGTCATATCAAACTTGAGCACATGGTCTTCTGGACTATAATCATTTTCCCATATGTAAGCCATATCCTCATGGGACTCCGCAAAGGTATTCTGTCCAAGCGTGTTTTCCATTTTGTACCTGGTACTCATATCAAAGACAAAGAGTCCACCCTCTTTGAGGACCTTGGCCGCACTGGCGAAAAATGCCTTGAGATCCTCAGGCGTCATCAGATAGTTCACACCGTCAAAATAACTGATGACTGCGTCGAACTTGTCCCGTATTAGAATACTGCGCATATCCATAAGAAGGTATCGGACCTTCAGGCTCTTGTCCAGCGCCGTTTCCTGGGCATGAACAAGCATGTCTTCAGAAAGGTCAATACCGGTTACCACATAGCCCTTCTCTGCCAGCCGGTTTGACATGGCGCCTGTACCACAAGCGCAGTCGAGCACTCTTACAGGCTTTGCGCCTGCATCTGCGAATATTTTTTCAAGCCCTTCAACCCAAGCATCATATGGAACATGATCCATTATATGATCGTAAACATAGGCCAGACCGGAGTATTTGTCCATCTTCAAAGCACTTCCTTATCAATCAGGGTCTCAAAAGCCCTCTTTAACACTTCTTTTTAAAACAGATAAAGCTGTTTGTAAATATGATCTATCCTGCATATGAAAGGTGCATATGCACATACCAGAGGTAGATTGCCGCAACACCCAGCCAAGGCACAAGCATATGCTTTACTGAATAGGCCTTTGCGCTATCGTTCCATAGCTTTTCAGCCCCTACTGCATTTAAGCGTCTGAGCTCTTTGATGGTGTATGTGAACGTCTCCCGCAGTTCTGCCGGCGTCATATCCTCCCGCTTTACAGCAGTCACCGAACTATTATATTTGCTCACAACCAAATAATCAACACCCCGGAGTCTAAATTCGGAATTCTCTTCAAAGGTATTGGTATCTTTTCTGAGTATTTTAAGAAGCTTCAATATCACAACCCACAGGACTGCCGCCATGACCAGTAGGACTGCCAGACTTCCCAGCAAAGCGCTGGAATCGTTTAGCTGAGCCGATGTCACTTCCATGGACTCCGCGTTTTCTGCCGTAACCGATCCCAGATATCCAGCAAGTACGGCAATGCCGTTATTGGCGGTATGGGCCAGAACGCCGGCAAATATCGAGTCCGTGAGCTGGACAATATAGCCGAACATGAGCCCCAGCACGATAGGGCCCAACAAGTTTTGCATATTAAAATGAAACACACCAAATAAAACTGCTGAAATAATGACGCCCCATTTCCTGTTAATGCCCTTTTCAAATGCATTGAGCATCATGCCTCTGAAGAAAAACTCCTCGCAAATGCCTGCCGATATGGCAATCAGGAAAAAGTAGAGGCCCAGCTCGCCCGTTGTCGATGCGGTCGGTATGGGCGGAACAATCACCTTGTTCTGCAAACTCAGCAAATAAATGGTCAAGGTGTTGGCAAAGGCCACCGTCGGAATCAGAGCAGCAGCAATCAGTACAATGATGACCGCCTGCTTCAATCTGATACCTCTCAGCCTCAAGGCCTTCTTCATATCGATTTTGCCACGGAGGCCGACAAACAGTACAGGCAAGAGTACAAACACGTACTCCGTTATAAATATGCCGCTTTCAAATGATCTTTCCTGAACATAGGCGCCCGCAGTCATAAGCACAAGTGCCATCACAAGGTATGTCGTGTTTGCTTCGAGTATAGAATAACTGTCTTTTTTCACAAGATCCCTCCACAAAAATGAAAGTCGCAAGGTCTTATTGTACCAAATACCCCTTTACAGTCAGCAGATTAACATATGCCTGAACGCCATTTAGAAGCGTTTCCTCATCAAAGTTAAAACGTGTGTTGTGGAGCGGGAATACAAAGCCTTTCTCTGTACTTCGGGTACCTACAAAGAAGAAAACACCCGGAACCGCTTTTTGGAAATAGGAGAAATCCTCCGCTATCATTTGCGGGTCGATGGTATCTGTAAAGGCACCATTTGCTTTCATAAAATCCTCTGTCAGCTTGATGTCATTTACAACCGGTGGATACATTTTTCTGAGGTCCCATTCAACAGAGCAGTCATAGGCAAGCTCAGTTGCACGGCAATGCTTTTTGATGGTTTCGAAAATCTCGTCGAACAGGGTTTCATTAAAGGCCCTTACGGTGCCTTCAAGTCGCGCTTTTCCCGCAATGATGTTTCTGCGCTCTCCGCCTTCCATCCTGCCGATTGTCAGTACCGCCGGTTCAATGGGACTGATTGTTCTGCTCACAATCGTCTGAAGTCTCGCAATCAGGTCTGCTGCAATGACAATGGCATCCACACCCTTATGCGGCAGTGCACCATGTCCGCTTTTACCTGTAATGTCAATATCAAATTCTCCAGTTTGCGCCATCATGGCCCCAGGACGTACAGCAAGTCTGCCCTCTTCAACCTCTGGATACAGATGCAGACCATAGATTTCATCGACACGGTACTTTTGCAGCACGCCATCTTCCACCATGACTGCCGCTCCGCCCGGTCCTTCCTCTGCCGGCTGGAAAATCAGCAGGATATTGGCCTTAAGCATGTCTTTGTTCTCAACAAGGTGTTTGGCAAAAACCAGAAGCGTCGCCATATGTCCATCATGTCCGCAGCCGTGCATAAAGCCCTTGTTTTCCGACTGAAACTCAAGACCTGTCTCTTCAGTCATGCTCAACGCATCCATATCACTTCTGAAGGCAATCACAGGCAAGCTGTCATCTACTGCAAGATATCCAAGGACACCTGTTTGGGCAACACCTGTCTGGACCTGAATACCGTATGCTTTTAAAGTGTCTGCAATGTACTCGGCTGTTTTTTTCTCCTTGAAACCCGCTTCTGGTATTTTATGAAGTGCACGTCTATGTGCAGTAATCTCTTCTTTATATATTTGTATCTTACTGTCTATTTTCATAAATTGGCTCCTCTTCTGCTGATACAGGAAAATGGCTTGTTCATCACCTATTCCATGACTCTTGTTCCCAATATTATATAGCAATACGAAGCACCTATCAAACCGCCATTATCAGAATTCTGCCAAAGTTTTCAGGTTAGCGGTTGATATGTCAATTGATTGATGTTAATATATTAGATAATTTAGGCGAAGGACACACCAGTCTGCAGTCTGAATCAACTTAATATTGATATGATGTCTTGCATTTGAGGGAATGTATCTTAATTCGGTTCTACATGTATGTACCGAAAAAAGACATGTCGAGTGACAGTATACTATCGCTTTGGAGGTTCATTCTTATGAAAAAAGTCAACGTTGCCATTGTTGGTGCAACTGGTAAGGTTGGTCGTACATTCTTGAAAGTTCTTGAAGAACGTGACTTTCCTTACGAAAATCTCTATTGCTTTTCCTCTGCAAAATCTGCTGGCCAAGTTGTAACATGCAAGGGCCAGGAATATGTTGTAGAGGAACTGACAGAAAACTCGTTCGACCGTGACATCGATATCGCTTTATTCTCTGCTGGTGGTAGCGTTAGCGAAAAATTCGCGCCTATCGCAGCTGAAAAAGGTGTTGTCGTGGTGGACAACAGCAGTACTTTCCGCATGGTTCCTGATATACCACTTGTGGTACCTGAGGTGAATCCAGAGGAAATCTTTAATCACAAAGGCATTATTGCCAACCCGAACTGCTCTACTATTCAAGCAATGGTTGCGCTTAAACCGCTTCAAGACGCATTTGGTCTCAAGCGGGTAGTCTACTCTACATACCAGGCTGTTTCAGGTTCTGGTGTAAAAGGTGTGAGAGACCTTGAAGAGGGACTGAAGGGCAATCAGCTTATGGAAGCGTATCCGCATCCAATTTCAAAAAACTGTTTGCCTCATATCGACGTTTTCATGGATAACGGTTATACAAAAGAAGAAATGAAAATGATCAATGAGACAAAGAAGATTCTGAAGGACGACTCCATCAGAATTACAGCGACATGTGTTCGAGTGCCTATTTTCGACAGCCACAGCGAATCAATCAACGTGGAATTTGAAAAGCCATTCGAGCTCGAAGAGGTTTACAAACTGTTTGAAGAGATGCCTGGCCTTGTGGTTCAGGACGATCCTGCCAACAACGTCTACCCGCTTGCAGATAATGCAGCTGGTCTTGACGAAGTTTTTGTAGGACGCATCCGTCGTGATGAGTCTGTTGATAACGGTCTTAACTTCTGGTGTGTTGCTGATAACATCCGTAAAGGTGCTGCTACAAACGCAGTGCAAATTGCAGAAGTCCTCGTTGAAAAAATGTAATTTTTCAATTTGGGTGTGCTAAACTGATGTTATAAGGTTTTTTGAATACATCAATTTTATTTATAATGGAGCAACTTGCATACCTGCTCTTTTGAGTGAGAAGAGCAGTATGCAAGTTTTCAACTTTAGCGTAAACAAAAGGCTAATGGTATGAAAGGGTGGACATATGTCTATATTATTTAAAGGTTCAGGCGTTGCAGTCGTAACTCCGTTTACTGATGATAACCAGGTTAACTATGACAAGCTGGGAGAACTCCTGGATTGGCACATTGAAAATGGCACGGATGCAATCGTCATCGTCGGCACCACTGGTGAAGCACCGACACTTGAAGACGAGGAGCATCAGGAAGTCGTCAGATATACAGTTGAAAAAATTGCCGGAAGAGTTCCTGTCATTGCAGGTACGGGTTCAAACTCGACTTCCCACGCAATTATGATGAGCCAGCATGCAGAATCTGTTGGCGCAGATGGCGTACTCCTTGTAACGCCATATTACAACAAATCAACACAGCATGGATTGATTGCACATTTTGAGGCAATTGCTGACAGTATCAGCATTCCATGCGTTCTATACAATGTCCCTGGAAGAACAGGCATCAACATTGATGCTCCAACCGTAGCTGCCCTAGCTAAGCATCCAAACATTTGCGGTATTAAAGAAGCCAGCGGCAACATTTCGCTGGTAGCTGAAATTGCACGCGTCATTCCGGAAGACTTCGGTCTTTGGTCTGGAAATGATGACATGATTGTTCCGCTTCTGTCCCTTGGAGGACATGGCGTTATTTCTGTTGTCGCCAACATTATGCCTAAGGAAACGCATGATATGGTCATGAACTACCTTGATGGCAATGTCAACGAGGCAAGAAGACTTCAGCTTGATATGAAACCGCTTATAGACGCTCTTTTCTGCGAGACGAATCCGGTACCGGTTAAAGAAGCAATGAACATCATAGGTAAGGAAGTCGGTGCACTGAGACTGCCGCTTGTTGGCATGCTCGAGCACAATAAGGCACGCCTTGTAAAAGAACTTAAAGCAATGAATCTTGTTTAGGAGGACCGCATGGTTAATATTATCTTGACAGGTTCAGGCGGCGCTATGGGAAAGACGCTCGTAGAGCTCATTGGTCAAGCACCGGATTTGCAAATCAGTGCCGGTGTAGACAGGACCGTTCATCCACAATACGATTTTCCTCAGTATACGTCGTTTACTGAAGAAGTTAAGGGTGATGTCATTATAGACTTCTCCCATTATACCTTTGTTCCTCAAATTCTTGACTTTGTGGAGCAATCAAAAATTCCTGCTGTAATCTGTACAACAGGCCTGACTGAAGAAATACTTGCACGTATTGATGTCCTTTCAGAAACGGCTCCCCTGTTCAGATCTGGCAACATGTCATTGGGCATCAACCTCCTGATCAGCCTTGTAAAAAAGGCGACAGAGGTTCTTAGCGGCAGCTTTGATATGGAAATCATCGAGAAGCATCACAACAAAAAGGTAGACGCGCCAAGCGGCACTGCCAAGATGATTGCCGAAGCCATGCAGGAAGTCATTGAAAAGGATACACACTTCGTTTACGGACGCTCTGGAAACGAAGCGAAACGCACTCCAGGAGAAATTGGCATTCACGCTGTTCGCGGCGGTACCATTGTTGGAGAGCACGATGTCATTTTCGCTGGCATCGATGAAATCATTGAAATACGCCACACTGCTGCATCTAAGAAGGTATTCGCCCAAGGCGCACTGGAAGCAGCACGTTTTATGAAAGGCCGTACATCTGGTCTATACGATATGAACAACGTACTTTAGGAGGAAAAAATGTCACAGCAATATGATCTGACTAACCCATATGAAATCGCAAAATTTATCAAGGACGCTACTAAGAGCACACCTGTAAAAGCATATGTTAAAGGTAACTTAGAAGGTGTTGATGCAAGCGCTGTTCGTCTTTTTGGTGAAGGCAGCTTCTACGTCGTATTCGGCGAAGCAACAGATGTACTGGCCTTTGTTGAAGCAAATGAAGAGAAAATCGAAGACTACGAGCTGGAAAACGACCGTCGCAACTCGGCAATTCCGCTGCTTGATCTTAAGTATCAAAACGCGCGTATTGAGCCAGGCGCTATGATCAGAGACCGTGTTGCCATTGGGGACAATGCTGTTATCATGATGGGTGCGGTTATCAATATCGGTTCAGAAATCGGCGCTGGTACAATGATCGATATGAACGCGGTTCTCGGTGCACGAGCGACAATCGGCAAGAATGCACACATTGGTGCAGGCGCAGTTATTGCAGGGGTTCTTGAGCCACCTTCAGCAACACCTGTTATTGTTGAGGATGATGTTCTTGTCGGTGCGAACGCAGTTGTCCTTGAAGGTGTGCGTATTGGAAAAGGGGCTGTTGTTGCAGCAGGCTCTATTGTCACTGAAGATGTTCCTGCCGGTGCAGTCGTAGCTGGCGCACCTGCTAAAGTCATCAAAATGGCTGATGCGAAAACAGCTGAAAAAACAGAGATTCTGGACGACCTTCGCGGTTAATTCCTATAAAAGAGTTTGACGCCAGTCCTTCTCAAAACAGACTTTCAAGTCAACAAAGGGTGTTGCCTATGGCATATATGTCATACGCAGCGCCTTTTTTATTTTCGAAAAAAGCCCCTTTCACAAAAAGTATTCAAGATTTACGACTATATTTCCAGCCTAATTAAAAATTATCACATTTTCGGTTGACATTTACCCCTTTCGTGTGTACTGTATATTGTATACAAAACGACTTTATGCAACAAATCAGGATTTTTATACATTTATGGGCGGTATACCTACTCCGTTACCGCATGTAATAAATGCAAGGTGATTTTACTGTGACATGATGTTGCAATGAGTTTATACTTCACTATTTCTATTGATTCATATCAGGAGGTAAAACATGAAAGCTTGGAGAGAATTTAAGAAGGGCGTTTGGACGAACACCATCAATGTCCGTGATTTCATACAAAAGAACTACACACCTTACGAAGGGGACGCAGCCTTTCTGGCACCAGCGACTGACCGTACTACAAAGCTTTGGTCGATTGTTGCTGAACTTATGAAAGAAGAAAACAAAAAAGGCATTCTTGATGCTGATACAAAAATTATTTCCGGTGTAGCATCACATGGTGCTGGTTACATCGATGCGTCTCTTGAAAAGATTGTGGGTCTTCAAACTGACAAGCCGCTGAAGCGCGCGCTTATGCCTTTTGGCGGTATCCGTGTTGCCAATGGTGCATTAGAGTCTTATGGCTATAAAATGGATCCAAATACAAAGTCTATGTTTGACCTGAAATACAGAAAAACACACAATGATGGCGTATTTGATGCTTATACAGATGACATGCGCGCTGCTCGTTCAACAGGAATCATCACAGGTCTTCCTGATGCCTACGGCCGTGGTCGAATTATTGGTGACTACCGCCGCGTTGCCCTATACGGCGTAGACAAGCTTATTGAAGAAAAACGCAGCGAGAAAAAGCTCCTGACCCTGGATGTGATGGAAAGCAAGCTGATTCGCCAGCGTGAAGAGATTACAGAGCAAATTTATGCCCTTCAAGAGCTGAAGGAAATGGCAAAAGCATACGGGTTTGATATTTCTGTTCCTGCAACAAATGCTCAGGAAGCCATTCAGTGGACATATTTCGGTTACCTGGGCGCTATTAAAGAGCAAAATGGTGCAGCAATGTCACTCGGTCGTGTTTCTACATTCCTTGACATTTATATCGAGCGTGACCTAGAAGAAGGTATTCTTACAGAAACCATCGCTCAAGAACTTGTTGACGATTTTGTCATCAAACTACGTATGGTACGTTTCCTAAGAACACCTTCTTATGACGAGCTATTCTCTGGCGACCCAACTTGGGTAACTGAATCAATCGGCGGTATGGGTCTTGATGGCCGTACACTGGTTACAAAAAACAGCTTTAGAATGCTGCACACACTTACAAATCTAGGGCCTGCTCCAGAGCCAAACCTTACAGTCCTTTGGTCTCCACGACTGCCTAAGGGCTTCAAAGATTACTCAAGTAAGGTATCTATTGAAACAAGCTCGATTCAATACGAAAATGACGACCTTATGCTGGCTGATTATGGGGATGATTACGGTATTGCATGCTGCGTATCAGCAATGCGTATTGGTAAGCAAATGCAGTTCTTCGGCGCACGTGCCAACTTGGCGAAAGCACTGCTTTACGCAATAAATGGTGGTCGTGATGAAAAGACCGGCGCTCAGATTGCACCGCTATTTGCACCTGTAACCGCTGATGTTCTAGATTACGATGATGTCCTTGCACGTTTTGACCAGATCATGGACTGGCTGGCTCAGCTATATATCAATACACTCAACATCATCCACTACATGCATGACAAATATGCTTACGAAAGACTGCAAATGGCACTGCACGACAAAGAAGTTCTTAGAACATCTGCTTGCGGTATTGCCGGCCTTTCAGTTGTTGCAGACTCACTTGCTGCAATCAAGTACGCAAAGGTCACACCTGTTCGCAACGAAGACAATCTGATTGTTGACTATGTCATTGAAGGCGAATACCCACAGTTCGGCAACGACGATGACCGCGTTGATACACTTGCAAACGAAATCGTAGAGCGTTTTATGAGCAAGCTGAGAAAACATAAGACATACAGAAGCTCTGTACCGACACTCTCTATCTTGACAATTACATCAAATGTCGTGTACGGTAAGAAAACAGGCAATACACCTGACGGTCGTAAAGCCGGCGAACCGTTCGCACCGGGTGCAAACCCAATGCATGGTCGTGACAAAAACGGTGCCTTGGCATCTATGGCCTCTGTTGCAAAGCTGCCATATGAACACGCTGAAGACGGTATTTCATATACATTCTCTATCGTCCCTGCTGCACTTGGAAAAGATATGGGTACACGTGTCAACAACCTGACTGGCCTGCTCGACGGTTACTTTGAAAGCGATGGCCACCATATCAATGTCAATGTATTTGACAGAGAAACTCTGGAAGATGCCATGGAGCATCCCGAGCTTTACCCACAGCTGACCATTCGTGTTTCCGGATATGCTGTAAACTTCATCAAGCTGACGCGCGAGCAGCAGCTGGATGTTATCAATAGAACATTCCATACGAGATAATCCTTACTGTAATTGAAAGGTGTGATGTGCATGAAAGGATTTATACACTCTTTCGAGACCTGCGGTGCTGTTGATGGTCCTGGCATACGCTGTGTGGTCTTCACACAAGGCTGCCCGCTGCGATGCAGATTCTGTCACAATCCGGATACCTGGGACCCAAAGTCCGGCATAGAAACAGACAGTGAAGCTCTCATTGAAAAAATAGCACGATATGAGCCCTTTATGCGCAGTACTGGCGGCGGTTTGACCGTATCTGGCGGTGAGCCCTTAATGCAGCCGGATTTTGTAGCAGACCTATTCAAAGCAGCCAGGAAGAGAAATATTCATACCGCCCTTGATACATCTGGCGCAGCTTCACCTGAAGCCCTGCGCAAAGTGCTGGAATATACCGACCTGGTCCTGCTGGATGTCAAATCTACTGATCTTGAAACCTATAAGGACATCACAGGCGTACAAAAGGATTTCTTCACCCAGGCCCTTTCCATTTCTAGTGAAATGGGGGTTGATGTCTGGCTCAGATTCGTCATTGTGCCCGGCTATACAGACAAACTTGAAGAAATAGAAAAAATCAATGCACTGAAAAACCAGCATCCCTGCATCAAAAAAGTTGAGCTTCTTCCCTTCCATAAGATGGGTGAGTTCAAATGGCAGGAGCTTGGCATTCCCTATACGCTTGAGGATACCAAAGAACCTGACCAGGCACTTATGGACAAGCTGAACAATGCCCTTAATGAATAAGCACATTCATTCAATAAAAGAGACCCTAGTATGCTTGATGCGCTAGGGTCTCTTTTCTGTTTTATTCTATTTTCAATGTCCTGAAAAACCCATTACGAAGGCACCGATCATCAAGACCTTTTCTGAGACATTTTATCCTCGTACATGAAGTGATCTGCCTTTTCTATGAAGGCATTGATGTCCATGACACCATCATACTCCAAAAATCCTTTACTGATACTCACATGATAGGGTTTGTCCTTCTCCATTTGAGACAGGGCATACTCAATACCAGCAACCTTACTCGTAGCCTGGGCCACATTCTTTCCATTGAAGACCATGAGGAACTCATCGCCACCGATTCGGCAGGCAATGTCCTCCTTGTCCATATTTTCTCGTATGGCACGGGCTATGCTGATAATCATATCATCCCCGGCACTGTGTCCATGCGTATCATTGACAATTTTCAAATTGTTGATATCGATGTAGCAGATGGTCAGTCTGTCCTCTTCCTGATTGAAAGTCTTAAGGAGGGCCTCCAGCTTCTCAAATCCGATTCTTCTGTTGTAGACGCCTGTCATCATGTCAAGAGAGGCATAGACGGAAAGCTGCTTATTCATACGTTCAATCTGATCCAGCATGGAGTTCACATCCGTAGCCAGCATGGATATTTCATCCCCGCCTGAAGTCTCAAGGCGCTGGGACAGGTCGCCGCTGGTTGTGATTTGATTGATCTCCTGCCCCACCAAACTGATGCGTGTCACAAAATAACGCACAATGATGTAAAGGACCATCGAAATGATGATGAAGACTAAGAATGATGCAATCAGCACCTGATGCATGGTATCTTTTCCAAGCGCAATGATCGACAGCGGATGGGTAAACTGCAGGGCAATCCCCAGTGGAGAATTGACATAGCCATACCTGAAGAGGGCTGTCTTGTAATTTCCATGCTCATATACCGCAATCCTGTTCTCAGGACCATCATATGCCTCATGGGAGGAAACCAGCCTAAAATCCAATTCAAGCTTGTCTTCAATAGTCCGTATGTCATCGATGCCCAGATAATATGCAAAGACCATGAGCCCTTTTCTGAGTGCCATCTCGTCTGTGGATGTCACTTGGCGCGTGGAAAAAACAAGGGGTCTTCCGTCATGCACCATAATCCCGCTCTGATTCTTATGATTGATCAGTTCATCACTAATTTCCGGAATGTCAACTTCCCCAACAAGCCCACCTGTAAGCTTGAAAAAATCAAGCAGCTCATCTTCCGAGTCGTAAATCAAAATGTAATCAAGCCTCTGATCCATCATAACGCCACTGCTGATATTGGACTTGATATAGGCTTCATTGGGTGCGTGAATATAACGATAGGTGTCATCCCACTCAACCCAGTCAGACAAAATAAGCTCTGATTTGCCAATCAGATCATTCATCGCTGAATCAAGACGTTCAATATTTGTCTCGAAGCTCTCGTCTTCAAGTATATGATATCCACGCATGGCAAGACCGTTGAATATGCCACTCATGGAAGCAAGCCAAACAACCACGTATGCAATAAGAAACAGCAGAAGCTGCGTTCGTAATTTCATAAGCCAATCCCCTTCATATCACCTACTTAGATTATATCCAAATTACATGCGCTTATCCATATAAAGTGGGGATTTGCTAGACTTTGATGGCCGCATGTCGCTGGTTTGTATGATACTTCCTATTTTTTTGAAACACAGAGCAACCTGCGGTTGCTCATGTCGCTGGTCGCGCCATATAGTTCAATATATACGAAGCCAGCTATCATGTACACATGAATAGCTGGCTTCGTATATATTGAACTGCATTTCTTTGCCCTTTACGCAAAAAAAGCACAACCGCCGTGCTCTCGCACGCAGTTATGCTTTCTACTGCTTCATACAATTTCTACTTGTCGACGAATGCGAATACATGGTCGATATTGCGCATGTAGTCACCGTAATTCAGGCCGTAGCCTACAATGAACATGTCCGGAATTGTAAATCCAACGTAATCCGGCTCGTAGGCAACCTGACGGCGCGATGGCTTGTCAAGAAGCACACAGCACTTAATGCTTGCTGGATTCTTTTCGGAAAGATGCTTGATTACACCTGTCATTGTGATCGCTGAGTCTGTAATGTCATCAACAACCAGCACGTCATACTCATGCAGGTTCTCGACATTCAGGTCCTGTGTCACCTTCAAGCTGCCAGATGACTCTTCACCATGACCGTACGACGATGTTGTCATGAACTCGATACGTGTTGGCAGATCGATTTTTCTGACCAGGTCAGCTGTAAAAATAAAGGACCCCTTCAGCAGAGAAATTACAAGCAGATTCTTGTCTTTATACTCTTCCGTGAGCTGTGCACCCAATTCTGCTACACGTTTTTCAATATCTTCCTTCGAAACGAGGACTTCACGCTTTTTGTTCTCAATACTCATTCTATTCCCTCCGAATACTTTGTTATTATTCATTCTACCCAAGGTTGAGGATATGTGTCAACAAAATGCACTTTTACAAAATTATTAGAATGTTTAGAAAAACACGACATTAGCGGCTTTTTTAAAGCTCCATTTATTAATATGAAAAATTATTTATTCATATATAAAATATATTGTTAAATATATTACATATTTTTAATTATAATTACTCTTTTTTATAATTGTGAATATATTTTATATATAGTAAAATGATTTTATCAAAATCACAATTATATATGTGGAGGGGAAAATGGAAAAGGTTAAGGAGTCCTTTATGGTGGATCCAAAACGTGTCAAAAATCCTATCACCAAGGAAACGTTTGCATTCCTTTTGATAGCTGGACTGTTTTTCGGATACTTGGGATCGGCAATGGGTGTGGACAAGATGTTCAATGTCTTCATGTACACCGCACACGACCTGCTGCTCAACACAGTATTCTTCATCATGGCAATTGCAGTGCTTGCAGGTGCATTCTCAGCACTTCTTTCTGAATTTGGCGTTGTTGCATTAATCAACAAGATCATATCACCCGTCATGGGCCCAATTTATGACTTGCCCGGTGCTGCTTCGCTTGGTGCCATTACTACATTTCTGTCCGACAATCCTGCAATCATATCTCTTGCAAAAGACAAGGGATTTAACAAGTATTTCGAGGATTATCAGACGCCTGCACTTTGCAACTTAGGTACCGCTTTCGGTATGGGCCTGATACTTTGCACATTTATGTTCAGTATGGGGACTGGGCTTGAATTCCTACCCGCAGTCGCTGTCGGATTTCTTGGAGCGGTTGCAGGCAGTATTGTCAGTGTAAAGCTGATGCTTACACAAACCAAGAAGTTCTACAACGTAACAAAAGATGACTTAGTAAAAATTCGTGCCAACCGCAAGAATTCTAAACTGAACCAGATGCGTGAAGTAAGAGAAGGTTCTGCCCTGGAACGCGCTATGGACGCCATGCTTGAAGGCGGAAAAAGCGGTGTTACACTTGGACTGGATATTATTCCAGGTGTAATCGTCATTACAACGGTCGTGATGATTCTCACAAAAGGACCTAGCATCGTCGATGGCGTACCTGTATATCTTGGTATCGCTTATGAAGGCGTTGCCCTCATTCCTAAATTTGGACAGCTTGTAGCGCCAATCTTAAAGCCCCTATTCGGTTTTATGAGTCCGGAAGCTATCGCATTTCCATTCACTTCGCTCGGATCGGTTGGAGCGGCCATGGGGCTTGTGGGACCCTTCCTGAATGAAGGACTTATCGGAGCAAACGAAATCGCGGTTTACACAGCCATGGGCATGTGCTGGAGCGGATACCTGTCAACCCACGTTGGCATGATGGACGCACTCGGTGTAAGACAGCTTGCTTCAAAGGCAATCCTTTCTCATACAATCGGGGGTCTTGTCGCTGGCGTTGTTGCACACTACGGATTTTTGCTGGTGCAGTTCCTGTAATTTCAAAATCATCTAAAAATACTAAGGGCGCATTGTCCTGCAACATGTTAAGTGTTGCAGGACAATGCGCCCTCTTTTGATTTATTAGATATTGCGTGCCAGCAGCGCCTCCAGCTTTTCAATGCATACTGTGTTCGAGTCGCATATGCACGGATAGGTCACGTGGGGACGCTCAATGACCACAATTTCAAGGCCGAGCTCTCTGGCTGCGGAAATCTTATCTTCAAATCCACCGATGGTTGAAGATGCTTTCGTCACCAGATATTTGGCATTGCAGCGCTTTAGCATAGCCAGGTTGAGTTCCTTTGAAAAGGGACCCTGCATTGCAATCAGATGAGCCGGTTTCATGCCAAGCTCTGTACACTGCTGAAGGACTTCAACCGTTGGAAGCACTCTGGCTGTCAGGCGGTCCAGTTCGATAGCCTCTACAAAGGGCGCGAGACGCCTGCTTCCAATCGTGAGAAATACATGGCCACTGCGCTCAGCAAGCCATGCTGCCGCTTCAGGATACCCACTGAAGTATACGATGCCATCCACCCCTTCTGTATTCAGGTTTGGACGCTCATATCTCAAGTAGCCAATTCCAGCTTCTGCGGCGGCGGCAATTGCATTTTCCGAAGCTTCCGATGCATAGGGATGTGTCGCATCAATCAGAACCAGAATGTCTCTTTCCTTAATGAGTTCAATCATATCCAGTTTTGAAAGATGACCTACGGCATGTTCAATGCCTGGGTGAACAGGAAGCATCTCACCACCGTACTGAGATACGGCTGTCATGATAAGTTTATAGCCCTTGCTGGCTATGGCGCGCCCCAGTTCCCTGCCATCCTGTGTGCCGGAAAGCATTAGAATCATACAGCATAACCCCTTGGTGTTACCATTTTTCCGTCCTTGATAAAGGATTTTTGATTGCCGATAATAACCATGCTGAACATGTCAATTTCATGGCTTAGCATTTCTTCAAGTGTCGTCACAACAACAGACTGGTCATCACGCTTGGCATTTCTTACAATGCCAACAGGCGTTGTAGCTGCCTTTGACTTCATCATGATTTCTCTTGCTTCAACAATCTGAGTCTGTCTGCCTTTGGATCTAGGATTGTAGAGGGCAATGACAAAATCGCCTTCAGATGCATGGTGCAGTCTCTTCTTGATAAGCTCCCAATCTGTCAGAAGGTCACTCAGGCTGATAACCGCATAGTCATGCATGAGTGGCGCGCCAAGACATGCCGCTGCCGCATTTGCAGCAGTGATTCCCGGAACCACTTCAATTTCAACAGAGTCATCCGCCATTTCAAGCATAATGCCTGCCATGCCGTAAACACCTGCATCGCCACTGCTTACAAGAGATACTGTCTTGCCTGTCTTCGCTAGGTCAAGTACGTGGGCGCAACGGTCCACTTCCTTACGCATGCCCGATGAAGATACTTCCTGATTATCAATCAGATCTTCAATCAGATCGATATATGTCTTATAGCCAACAATTACATCACTTGTGCGAATCGCCTCAACCGATGCCGGTGATCTGTACTCAGGAAGACCTGGTCCAATTCCTATTACATAAACCTTACCCTTAGTCTGCATTTTCTTCCTCCCAAATTGCGATGGTTACGCCATTGTTTGCATAGCGCATCAGGCGCATTTTTCCTTTTCCTGCCGCAAGCATTGCGCAAGGTTCAGCCACAGCGCGTACGCCAATTGTCTTTTCAACAAAATCTGAGCCCTTGAAACAGCTATGCACACGCTTGATCGATTCTAAATCAACAATCCGTACAGGTACATCCAGCTGTTTGCCCAGTGCTATTATTCCCGGTTCTTTTGATTTCAACTCTATTGTAGCCAACTGCCTGACAGCCCTTGTATCTACACTGGCTTCAGTACATGCTTCTTTAAACACAGACGCGATTACTTCATAGGGAACTTCTTTTCTGCATCCGATCCCGACAGTCAGTGATTTTGGAATCAATTGAACCGCATGATCAGGCAAGTGCAGATAGTCCGCAGAAATAAACACGGCACCCGTTTCATTGCCGGGATTGTCATGTAGAAAATCCTGGACCTGTGTCTTCATAGTTGTATTGACTGCTACCCGCTTCACGTTGCCAGGCAGCGCTGTATTTTTCATATCTGTTTTTTGGGGATTGTAGTAAACATGGATCTGTCCACCACTCACACCCACTGCAGTGACATTTTTAGCAGCCTCCATACTGGAAATGCTGCACCCAATCGACTGTGCGAGCATGTCCACCGCGAGGCTTCCCCGAACATCAGAAGCCGTTGTGATGACAGCAGTCGCCCCCACTGCATCTGCAACCCTATGCGCAAGCGCATTTCCGCCGCCCAGATGTCCTGAAAGCAGTGATATTGCATGCTGGCCGCCTTCATCCATGACAACAATAGCCGGATCAGATGTCTTGGCTTGTATATATGGCGCCAGACTTCTGACAACAATCCCGGTCGCCATAATGAACACAATCCCTTCATAGGTGCTAAAAAGCTGACCGACAAAGTTTCCAAACGGTTTTTCTACAATTTTGTCCTGATTGTCAAGTTGAAAATCCGGCTTGCAGTAAAGTGTTCCGCCATATGCATCGCGTAGCTGTCTACCCAGCGCACTGGCACCCTTTGTCAATGTCACGATTGCAATTTTCATGATTTTGCAGTCCTGTACTCGTGTGTGAATCCAGGGTCGTATAGTTTTGAAAGCTCATAATCCGTATCCAGAAAATCTCCAACCAGAATCTGAGCTGTTTTTGTAATACCTTCCTGCTTGACCTTTTCTGCGATTGTTTCCAGTGTTCCCGTCACAATCTTCTGGTCTGGCCAAGTTGCACGCTGAACAACGGCAATTGGCGTCGTAGGCGCATAATGCTGAGTCAATCGCTCAACCACATTGTCAATCATTTGCACTGACAGGAAAATGGCCATTGAAGCCTGGTGTGAAGCAAGCTTTTCAAGCGCTTCACCTTCCGGTACAGGTGTGCGGCCCTCAAGACGGGTACAGATTACTGTCTGCGATACACTTGGCAATGTGAACTCTTTCTTGAGCGCAGCAGCCGAAGCGACAAATGAGCTTACCCCAGGTGTGATATCCACATCAATACCATGAGATGCAAGACGGTCAATCTGCTCCTTGATAGCGCCATAAATACTTGGATCACCCGTATGAAGACGAACAACCGTCTTGTCTTCCTTCAGGCCTTCAAGCATAACGTCAATAACTTCATCCAGTGTCATTGATGCGGAGTTATGGATTTCTGCATCTGACTTTCTCCACTTCATGACTTCAGGATTTACCAGTGAGCCAGCGTAAATAAGCACATCGGCTTCTTCAACAAGGCGTCTTCCCTTTAGGGTCATTAGATCTGGATCTCCAGGACCCGCTCCGATAATATATACCTTTTTCATTAGAATCCCTTCCTTTTCACGATCATAGTAGACAGATACGGCACATTGCCTGCTTTAAGAACATCAATATCCGTAGTGACCTGCTGAATGTCTGTAGAGCATTTGCTGATCATGACAAACTTATCGTCAAGACCCTTCTCTTCAAGAATCTCAGCAAGACGCTCGCTGTCATGTGAAGGCTTCATAATAACTACATTGTCATAGTGTTCAAGTGCCAGTTCAGCTGTTTCACAGCCATGCTTAAGCGGAACGATGCCAAATGTTTCTTCCCAAAGGGCAAGCGGCAGGTTCTGGTTCGCAGCAACTGCACAGAATGATGTAATTCCAGGAATGGTCTCAACTTTTACGCCTTCTTCAAGAAGTGGAAGCAGGTACATGTATGTACTGTATACACCTGGGTCCCCCAGCGTTAGGAATGCTACATTCTGACCTTTTGCAACACGCTCTGAAATGATTTCTGCATTTTCTTTCCATGCTTTCATCATGACATCATGATCATGTACCATCGGGAACTCCAGTGTCAGGATTTCCGTTTCCTTTGGAATATAGCTTTCAGCAATTTCAAAAGCAAAGCTGCCCTTGCCGTTACGTGCCTCAGGGCATACAAGTACATCTGCTGCCTCAATCGCCTTAATTGCCTTTACTGTTATAAGATCCGGGTCTCCTGGTCCAACACCTATTCCTACAAATTTTCCTGCCATCGTTTTGCCTCCTAAACTTCCTTCGTTGCCGAAATTATAAAAATTGGATTCATTGCTTCCATAAGCGTTACCGACCCAACAGGTCTTCCGCGCGAAACTTGCATCTGAATCACTTCAAATTCACCAAATTTTCTACTTTTGATTGCTTCTGTTGCCTTAGAAAGATTTTCAATCGTTACAATATTTATGACAAGGCGTCCACCAAATTCAAGATGCTTGTAGGCATAATCCACGATTTCATCCATTTTTCCGCCCGAACCGCCAATAACGATAGCGTCAAACTGTGCGTCGGGCAAGTCATCTGGTGCAAGCCCTTCAATGGCTGTAATATTATGGGCATCAAAACGCTTGATATTCTCTCTGAAGACCTCGAGCGCATCTTCATTGCGTTCAATGCCCCACACATGTCCTTGTGGCGAACTCAAGGCGCATTCCAGTGTAATGGAACCTGAACCGGCACCTACATCGAGTACCTTTGAGTTCTTTGCCAAGCGTAGCTTGGATAAGGTCACAGCGCGAACCTCAGACTTGGTCATGGGTGCCTTCCCTCTATAAAATGCACTGTCCGGAAGACCCGGTCCTTTATATAGCATTTGTGTCACCTCTTCTGACCATTTCTTCTATCTTGTCTGCAAACAGGTCCATGAAGCTTGTCATCGAACCCAGTCCGCACAGGTAGGGAACGACATTGAAGGACGCCTGCGCAAGCACATTCACCCAGGAATCCTCTTCATCTCCTGCCATATCATTTTTGGCATGGTCACCTGCCACAAGCATAAATGGGATCACGCCCCATTTGATGGATTTATCCATCAGCGGCATGGAATGCTCCAAGTTAGGAAAAGATTCAAGTGCAGCGACACGCATGGGCTTGTCCATCATTTCGAAGTGAAGCTGAAGACAGCTGTATGTCGCATTTGCAGGGTGATGTGTTCCGTGACCCATCAAAAGCCAGCTTTCAATATGCTCTTCAGCTGCAAGCTTTGATAATTCTTTATCAAGCGCATCAACAACAGCTGCGTAGTCCGATTCTTTGTAGAGCAGGGGTTCACCGAGTTCCAGCCTGCCCTTATAATGATGCTTGGCTCTTGATACAGCCCGCTGCATTTTTTCATATTCATAGCCAGGCATGATATGAAGCGGTTGAATCAGGATTTCATCGAAGCCCTCCTGAATCATTTTATCAAGCGCTTCCTGCTCGGTATCTATATGGAGACTGTCTCTCTCCTTGAGTTTTTTGATAATCCTTCTTGAAGTAAACGCCTGACGCACTTCATAAGAATCAAATCGTTCAGCTACTTTGCCGTATACCGAATCGATGCAGGCTACACGCGCATCTTCAAAGCTTGTACCGAAGCTGACGACAAGTATTCCTTTTTTCATGACTTACTCCTTTTCTATAATCACTACAACCAGATCAGAAAAAGATTGCGACTCAAGTTCTTCTGGCTTGTAGCTCGTAATTCTCTCATTATTATAGGAAAGATTTTCACCAACATATATCTTCACATTTTCAATACCAGATGTCATCAGCGCCTTTGCAATGACTGCCGGTGTATTTATCTGATCTGTTAAAAGGCCCACCGTTTCGTAGTCCAAAACAAGCTGTGAAAAATCCAGTGTCCGTCCGTGGACACTTCCAATATAACTGTTCTGATAAACCTTGCCAATTCGGCTGTACATATATTGAAGGGAACTGATTCCAGGGATGACTTCAAACTGATCCATTTCAAAATTCTTCTTCAAATAGGACAGAAGACTGAAAAAGCCCGTATCTCCAGAAACCGCCACTGCAATATTTACATAATCCATATGGCTGCGTATGATTTCCGGCAATTTTGTAAGCTGGCCTTCAACATGCACCAGGTGCTTGCCACTATCTTTAAACGGCTCGATGTGCCGCTTGCCGCCAATAATCATTTCCGCTTCTTCAAGGGCTGTCTTTGCAGCTGGCAAAACGAAGTCCGGATGTCCAGGTCCCATTCCTACTATTTTAAATTTCATAATTTAAATCCTTCTTCCAGGGCGGTCGCATTCTTACAGCGGCCCAGATATCCATGCGCTTTTGTAAAAATGATGGTTCCAACTTCAATTTCTCCGTAGACCCGGTCCGTGCATCTTCTTGTGATGGCTTCAGCAATTTGGTCAAAGACCTGACTGTATCCCATTTCAAGAATATACTCAACGGCTTCATCGGTTGTACCGCTTGCCATGACTTTCTCTATGAGGTCGACAGGTGCCTGCGTAAGTGCCAGGTGGGCAGAAAGGGTTTCCATACGGCCATCGGCATATTTGCTGTGTGTCTGGAAAATGCCAGCCGCAACCTTCACCATTTTGCCCAGATGACCTACCCAAAGGATCTTCTGGACCTCTTGACGCTTGGCCTCATCCATCATGAATCCGATGAAATTGCTTGTCTTGACAAGCCGGCTGTCATCAAGGCCCATTTCACGCGCATAGTCCCTGCCATAATTGCCGGGAGAGTATATGATACTGTGAACATCTTCCTCTGTCAGCATTTTGAGCTCGATGCGCATCGTCGCCTTAAGCGCGTCCTCTGACATCGGCTCTACAATACCGCTGGTGCCTATAATTGAAAGGCCGCCGACGATTCCCAGTTTGGGATTAAATGTCTTTTGGGCACGCTCCACACCCTCAGGTGCAGAGATTGTCACCTCAACAGGTGTGTCCACATTTAATACGGAAGATACCGCCTTGCGGATCATCTCGCGGGGCACTGGATTAATGGCAGGCTCACCAATGGCTGCTGGCAGGCCTTTTTTTGTGACCGTTCCAATGCCGACGCCGCCCTTCAGTGCATAGGCCGCGCTCCATCTGACTTCAGCAAAGACCTTCATGCCATGTGTCACATCGGGATCGTCACCGCCATCCTTGATAACAGAACATTTGGCATATTCGGATGTCAGTTCGACGTCTTCAATCGGAATATCTAAAATCCAACCCTTTGGCGTGTCTATTTCAATATGGCTGAGTGTTTTCTGATATCTCAGCATCCAAGCGGCGGCTTTTGCAGCTGCTGTCGCACAAGACCCTGTCGTATATCCATACCTCAGCTTTTTTCCATCCTTTTCAATAAACCGCTCCATGCCAGTCACCTTCTACAGCTGATACAACATTGCATTTATAATTGTCGCCGCAACAGGACTTCCACCTTTTCTGCCACGTACGACAATATAAGGAATATCCATTGTTCTCAGCAGTTCTTTAGATTCTGCCGCGCCAACAAAACCAACAGGCACGCCCACAATCAGCGCTGGCTTCACATTACCCTTCTTGATCTCCTCAATGAGAGTAAAGAGGGCTGTCGGTGCATTGCCGATTGCGAAAATCTTTGTATTCTCATCCTTACACGCCTTTTCAATTGCAACCATAGAACGTGTAATGCCCTTTTCCTTTGCTTCAGCTACAACATCTTCATCGTGAACTCTATGGTAGACCTTGCCACCAAATTCACCAAGTTTTCTTTTATTGATGCCTGCCATAACCATATTTGTATCTGCGTAAATGTCCGCGCCTTCTTTAAGGGCCTTCATACCCGCTTCCACTGCATCCGGATGAAATTCCAGCAGGTCAGCATATTCAAAATCGGCTGTCGTATGGATTACACGCTTCACAATCGGTGCAGTCCGTTCGTCAAAGTCATGAGGTCCCATTTCTTCAGTAATGATCTCAAAACTTCCTTTTTCAATATCCATCGGTTTACGCACATAGTTTTCAATCAAGTCTTTATAATCCATATTTCCCTCCAAAAATAAAATCCGGCTATAAAAGCCGGATTCGCGCAATATCATATTTCAATCGGAAACAGTAATACTGAAACGCCTCCCAACTCTCACCCTGTAGCTGTTAGAACACAAATTTCGTTACAGGCAGGTTTCCTGGCTCGCGTGTCCCCCAAATAACGCCTTCCCATCCGTGAAAGCGGACAGTGGATAAATCATTTGGCAACGCTTACAGTAGCAGGGGCTGCATCGGACTCTCACCGAACTTCCCTATTAACCCATTACGGGCACCTGTTACGTTTATATCGTTTTCCCGATTATTATATTACATTATTCCTACATGGACAAGGTAAAGCGTAAACCTTGACTGATAAATTTATACTTAATCCATGTAATATTTCATGCCATTACTTACACGCCTATTGCACGGCCTCGTCAATGACATACTCAACAATCTCTTTTGACCCCTTGAAATCTTCTCGAATATGGTCTGCTCTGCCTGCTGGAACGGTAACTGTCTCAGGATTTCCATCGCTGATAAAGCGCTTCGACGGATTCTTTCTGTAGTCTTCCAGCCAGTGGATCATTTGGAAATCGCCGTCACCCGATTGCACACGCATGATTGCGAGCGGATCAAAGCCCTTATCATACACAGAAACCTCCGGCTTCCACCCAACAAGGAGTATTGCCTTGTGATTGTATGCAGTTCCATCAAACTCACCCGCAGTCACCAAGTCATACAGAGCCTTATCCTTAGGTCGCTTTCCAAATGGAAGCGCAAGGGTGTCGACTGTCCAGCCTTCAATGACCGACTCAATATCTCTGACATTCTTTCCAAGCGTCTTCTGAATACCCTGTGCGTCGAGCTCTGTAAGGTCCTCGTGGCCATAGCTGTGATTGCCCACTTCAAGACCATTTTCGACCAGCCAGTTAAGCTTGTACTCCATGAGTTCCTTCTGTCCAAACGGAATACCGCCATTGACAAAGAAGCTGCCTCTGAGTTCCCAGTCAGGATGCGCCTCGCTGAAGGCTTTCATAATACCAATCGCACAGTCTGGATCTATGACCTGGACGCCGTCCTGCTCAATAATGTTGAAGTTGGACTTGTTTCCATCATCAAAGGTCAGCACAATCGGCGTGTAGCCTGCTGGCGTATTGATGTTACCCGCCACATAGTCCGATAGGTTAATGGGTCTGAAGCCCATTTCGTAATAAGTCTCCAAATCTGCCCTAAAGGCGTCTGGCGTTCTCACATACGCGGAGTTCTTACTTCCAAGACCGTGATACATCACCACCATGACCTCGCCCAGCTCATTGGGTTTATAAAGCTTCAGCTCTTCTTCTGTCAGCAGGCCAGGCTGAGCTTCTGCTGCTGTTTCATCGCTTATCTGATCCGATTCAGATGCTGAAGCATCACCAGCTATCGCAGGATCACCTTCTGGCAGAGTCTCGATGGCTACATCGGCTTCCTCAGCACCATCTGTCTGACCGACTTCTGTCTGCTTGTCCTCAGAGCCCTCTTGATTAGAGCTTTCCTCAACCGCCTCAGTCTGTACTTCTTCCGTGCCAGATTCCTTATCTATAGTTGAGCCGGCCGCTGCACAGCCACTGAAAACCAGCGCTGCCAGGATTACCGACGTCATAAGTATTCTTTTCGTTTGCATGATGTCCTCCTATATGACTCCATATATTGCTAAT
Organism: uncultured Acidaminobacter sp.; assembly: GCA_963678925.1. Lineage (GTDB taxonomy): Bacteria > Bacillota > Clostridia > Peptostreptococcales > Acidaminobacteraceae. The sequence goes on from OY787533.1 coordinate 688,311, forward strand.
TCATTTTACATCGGCAAATGCCATTAGGGAAGAGAATTGCACTTTTGTTACCGTATTTTCACTTATCCTGTGGTATACTGTTTATGTTTCAATATTAAAAGGAGTGAATGATGATGTTTACGAACAGTACTGACCGCGAAGTTCGTGACAAACTGACATTGATATACATATTGGCGCGCTTCAACCTGCCACTCAGCTATCAGCAGCTCACCGAGTTCGTTATGAGCCTTGAGCTGATGAACTATTTCACGATGCTTCAATATATTAACGAAATGCGTGACACAGGCCTGATTGAGGAAAATTCTGTGGAAGAAGAAGCCCTTATCATGGTCACAAAGGATGGTCACCGAACACTCAGTATGTTTTCTGAGCGCATTACAGCGTCGTCCGCTGAAACGATAGAGGCTGCAATCGAAATTGCAAAATCTAAAATGGCCAAGGAACGACAAATCAAGGCCAATTTCAAACGTATCAGTGAAAAGGAGTATTCTGTGAAACTCGAAATGCTTGAAGGGGATAATCACCTTATGAACCTTCAGTTTCTAGTCTTCTCACAGGAACGCGCCAAGCAGATCTGCGATTCCTGGAATAAGAACGCACCCAATCTCTACGGCGAACTCATACATCAGATTATTAACGCATAAGTGGCAGATAAGCTTGTCTTTAAGCCCTATGCGCTTTAAACACACAGAAGGCTGGAACAACTACATTGTTCCAGCCTTTTAGACTGTAGAAAAACGCCGAAATACTGCGTTGCTGGATATAATCCACTCCAGTCACGTACGCGGAGTACGCTCCTGGAGCGGATTACATCCGCGCCTGGTCTTTCGAAGTTTTCTACAGTCTGTCATCTTGTCGACTTTGTCGACAACCTGAGGGCTGGAACAACACTTGTTCCAGCCCTTTTTACTCTTCTTTTAAATGCGTGTGCTCTAGCCTGCAGCAATTTCCTCACTGTTGACCTGGCCACTTGCTTTTTTGTAAATCTTCATATCCTTGAACATAACCAGCCGGTCATGCTGTGCAATCAATATTTGCTGTAAATCCTCCATAGTACAGTTCTTGATGCGCATGGTCTCGTATATGTCGCACAGCAGGTCTCTATAGATGATTTCAATGACATCTACGTTTTGCTGTTCCATAAAAGAAGGATCGCCGTACATGTCCATCATCAGCATGCCATTCTCAACAAAAAAATCAATCAGGCTTTCCCATTTGTCGTTGTCATATTCCGCTCTTAAAAAATTGTACATCTGTTCACAACCACCAGAGACTAAGAGGTCCTTGATAAAAGGACTTTCCCCCAATTTGTTCAGCATGATCTCCTTATTGGTGACAAGATCCTGAGAATTATTTGAAAAGAAATGCGCTTCAAAATAACTGCAAAAGGCTTCCCGGTTCATTCGCACCCCCCATAGTGCATTATTTTTGATTGAGCTCTTCTAATACTACCATCTATTATATAGTAATTTTCAGAATTTTCAATTTATAGCGCCTTTTTACACCCATAAAATTCCTAAATAATTCTAAACATCATATAGCGCAGCATCAAGATCTATATGTTTTTCGCGTCGGTATAGACGCACAGGTACTGATCAAGGCCTGAATCATCCATTTCTTTCACTTCAAAGCCCTTCTTTTCAAGATAGGAAGCCTCACGTGCATCCGCTTCCATATACATGGCTGGAATGCGCGTAAAGTCCATGACCTTGTCAATCATCCATTTTCCAATGTCGGAACCTCTTTGCTCGGGAACAACAGCCAAATGGACAAGCTCAAGCTTCTCATTATCAATTTGCTTAAGACCGATTATGCCCACAACCTGCTCTTCTTTCTTGCAGACGTAGAACAGCCCCTGCTGCTTGGAATAGAGACTCTGTGCTGCACTTTTAACCTTTCCGTCCGTGGCGCCGTGAATTGCCAGAAACAGGACTTCCTTAATGGTCTTGTCTTCATATATATCCATGTGATTTTCAATTTGTATCAAATTCATGTGTGCCTCCCACTTGCTTTAACTAAAACTTTCCTATTTTATCCTTATTGATTCTGAACGCCTTGTCGTCAACAGCACGCTGCACCGCAAGTATGCCATCAAGATGATCATACTCGTGCTGGAAAAGCTCGGCTAGATCGTTTTCAAACTCTAGGGTTTGCGCCTTCAGATCAAGGTCCATATAATCGACTCTTATTTTCCTGAACCTGCTCACATAAACCTCAAGACCGGGAAAACTCATACAGTCGTCCCACAGCTTATATGTATCATTTCCAAGGGGTGTAAGTTCCGGGTTTATGAAGGGGATGATTTTGTCATCGTACTTCATGAAGACAATACGATAGGGTTCATCAATTTGAGGTGCGGCAATCGCACGGCCATACCCATAACGTTCCTTGAAGCAGTCAATGGTATCGTGCAGGTCTGCCACTACCTGCTTGGCTTTTTCCAGACTTGTCTCTGTAATTTCCTGAGACTTTCTATACAGCTTTTCATCTCCCAAAAGGAGAATTTCTCTTACTGCCATATGCCCCTCCTTCAGTTCCTGATTTATCGTATATGTACATTTCATTATAACCTGTTCTCATACAGGACTCAATTTAATGATTCCCAGGGCATGAACTCAATTTTTATGAATACACATGTTCCTTAGGCATTCTTACAAAAAAAATCCTGTGAATCGGCTGCAGGATGCAGATCTTCACAGGATTTTAAAATTCTCATTTTTTAGCTCCACAGGCATTTCGACTAAACAGCAATCATTTTATTTCTGACATCAAGATGAATAATCGATTTTCTCAGACCATCCAGAGTCTTCGACTCAAGTACAATCCGTTCACAGCTGTCGCTGATTCTGTCCATGACCATATCCATGCACAGTTCACCAGTTCCAAGCGGCATATGGTCATTTCCAAAGGCACAGTCATGCAGATGCACGTGCTTGATCGCGCTTTCGTTTTGGAAGACAAAGACTTGGTCCTGATATCTGCCCTTGATGTTATGGCCAGTATCCCATGTAAGATCGATGTAATCAGATTCAAGAAGCAGCGCAACGCCTTCCTGAATAAAATCATGATGAAAATCGCAGGCGTTTTCAACACACAGCTTGATGTCTGTTCCTTCAAGACACTTTTCAACATGATCTCTGAAAACTGCAACATGCTTTAAGTAATCTTTCTTATAAGCCTTTTGCAAATAGACTTTCTCAGTTGGATGCGTGAAAAAAGTCCCCGTGTGCATATGCATGTTCAGCACTTTGATCTGGTTTTCTTTTGCAAAATCTGCTGCTTCTGCGAAAATTTCAAATGCAGCATTTCGCATACGTGCGTTAAAATCTGCGAAACAAAAATTTTCAGGCAAGTGCATTGTAAGGTCTACCGCATACTTTTCCTTAAGTTTTGACACATTCAAGGTGTTTAATGCTTCTACCTGATATTCAGGCACATTCATATTGAGTTCAAGAAAATCCAGCCCCAGCGTCCGGCATATCTTCATGTTGTTTTCAAGACCCTCAATTTCAATTAATGTTGGCATACCGTACTTCATCCAAAACACCCCATTCTTCCTATCTGTGTCAAACCCCATCCGGTTAAATTAAACCTATGTTAACAGACGTATAATCATACGGATAGTGGATAATCAATACTGTAACAATACTGTAATATTTACTTTATAAGCTTAACACTTATTTTTATTAAGTTCAAAGTCTTTTTTCTTAATTTTGTTCGATTGTACATGTATTATTATGCACTTTATTCGCCTCGCGTGCATACTCTTACACATTTTGGTATGAAAATACCAAGACCATTCCCCTCCCCAAACAAAGGAAAAACCAGGACAAACTATACCTCGTCCTGGTTTTCAGCGCTAATACACGCCTGCACGAATCCTATCAACTGATCCTTTTCGTTTTCAAGTTCATTATCCATGACCTTTCCGAGAAGGACATCGAGCCACCTTCCAATTTCCTTACCCTCTCTTATGCCAAGGGCAACCAGGTCATTTCCGTTAATCATGAGGTTTTTCCTTGAAAACACAGTCTCTGCCTGTTCCAATCGGTCAGTCATTTCATAAAGTCTCACAAGGGAAGAAGCCCGTTCAGGATAGGCCGTTCCTATTAAGTCTCCCTTCATCAGATCAATCAGATCTCTTAAGGCTTCGAAGCTGCCCATTTTGACAAGCAAACGTCTCATGCCCTTTTCACCTATTTCAGCAGGGTTGAACATATGGGCCTCTATGAGCGTTGAAACCTCACGAATAAGGCCACCGCTGCATTTGAGTTCCTTCAGACATGCTTGTGCAAGCTCTGCCGAAGCCAGCTCGTGCCCATAATAATGGGCGATACATTCCATGGTTTGCACGTCCGGCTTGCCCACATCATGAAAGAGGGCGGCGAGGCGTAGTGTCAAACGCGCCGGTACATTCTCAAGAACCGTCAGGCTATGCTCAAGTAGGGTTTTGTTATGATAGGGATTCTGCTGGTCATAGCCCCGCATTCTCTTTAAAAACTTATAGAATAGAAAGCTTGCGCCCAAATCATATGCAATCACATTTCGAATGCCATCGGCAGCCTTGGCGCAGACCAGAATCTTAAACAGCTCATCACGCAGCCGCTCACCACTCACCCTATGGCTATCAAGCGAGACTGCCGTCATTTTTTCTGAGAGCACTTTGTCTATAGAGGCATCCAGCTCAACAGAGAGCCTTACTGCACGAAGGGCCCGTATGGGATCCTCCGCCAGCATGGCCTCTGGGTACATGGCTGCAATGCGTTTTTTATATAAATCTTCAAATCCGCCAAAGGGATCAACAAGACCCGTGTTTTCGGAAAAGGCCATAGCATTTACCGTAAAATCCCTGCAGGCAAGATCCGTGTAAATATCGCCACCTGTAACAAGGCCTGCCTCTGTCCTTTTTCTAAATGCGGTGATTTCCATATCAAAATCTTCAAAAGCCTTCGCATAGGTTCCAAATTGCCCCAGCTTATAGAGCCTAAACCTGTCGGCCAGTCTTTCCAGCGCTTCCTGCGAAGCCCCCACAGCCAAATCATAATCCTTGGGTTTTCTGTCCATGATCAGGTCACGCACAGAACCACCCACGAGAAAGACAGGGTGTCCCTGGGCTTCAACCGCTTCCATGAACAGCTTCACCTCTTCAGGTATCTTGTTTAAAATTTTATCGTGGATATTGTCAGGAAGTCGCACCCTCATCCATCCTTTCAAATTACAGCTACAGAGTCTGTTCCAGTCAGTCAGGACGCACTTTCACGAAACTGAGAATAGTACATATCTGAATAGAAGCCTTTCATCTCAATCAGGTTGTCGTGGGTTCCGCGTTCGTGGACCCTGCCATCCTTAATGACTAAAATCTGATCTGCCTGGCGGATTGTACTCAGCCTGTGGGCAATCACAAAGGACGTTCTGCCCCGCATCAGATTGAGCAGACCATCCTGAATATGGCGCTCCGTACGTGTATCTACACTTGACGTCGCCTCGTCCAGTATGAGGATGTCTGGACTCGCCAAAATCGCTCTGGCAATGGCAATCAGTTGTCTCTGCCCCTGTGATATGTTGGCACCTTCACTGGAAAGCACCGTATTGTAGCCATCAGGAAGCCTGTGAATGAACTGGTGGGCATTTGCAAGCTTGGCCGCTTCGACAACTTCCTCATCAGTCGCACTTAACTTGCCATATCGAATATTCTCAATCACACTGTCCGAAAAAAGATACGTGTCCTGAAGAACGATACCGATTTTTGACCGCAAATCCTGAACATCATACTCAGAAATTCTTGCATTATCTATGCGAATTTCTCCTGCGTCTATGTCATAGAACCGTGTAAGCAGATTGATGATTGTTGTCTTTCCCGCACCAGTTGGCCCGACCAGGGCTATGGTCTCGCCAGCTCGTGCACTAAAGGAAACCTGTTTCAGCACTGGTTGGTCCTGAATATAGGAAAAATCCACCTCTTCAAATGCCACAGCGCCCTTAAGTTTATCCACTTTGATTGCATTGTCGCAGTTTACGATTTCAGGTTTCTCATCTATGACTTCAAAGACACGCTCAGCCCCAGCTATGGCACCTTGAATTGTGTTATACAGCGAAGCGATCTGATTGATTGGTCGGGCAAACTGTCTTGAGTAGTTTATGAATGTCACCACAATCCCCACAGTCGTATAGCCTCTGATAATCATGACGCCACCTACTAGCGCTATAAGGGCATAGGTGGTATTGTTCATCATATTCATGAGGGGGCCCATTACAGATGAAAGCACATCAGCCTTGATAGCGGCATCCCTGTATACCTTGTTGCGCGACTCGAAGACTTCAATCACCTTTTTCTCCTGACCGTAAGCCTTGACAACCTTCTGCCCCGAAATTGTCTCTTCTATATGTCCGTTCAAATCGCCCAGACCACGCATTTTTTCCTTGAAGGACTTGCGCGTATGCTTGGCAATGAGCTTGGTCAGCAGGCTGATCAGCGGGATCATTACAAAGGATATGAGCGACAGCTGCCAGCTCAGAACCATCATCATACCCACAACACCAACAATGGTCACACCGCTTGCTATAAGCTGCGTCAGACTCTGATTGAGTGTTGTTGAAATGTTGTCCACATCATTGGTGAGCCTGGAAGTCAGATCTCCGTCCGTATTAGTATCGAAGAATTTGAGGGACAGGGTCTGCATTTTTGAAAACAGGTCGGTACGAATTTTTTTGACTGCATCCTGTGCAACGTCAACAGTCAGATAGGTCATGAGCCAAGAAAAAAGTGCTCCCAGAGCGTTTACGGCAAACATGAGCACAATCATTTTCAAAAAACCATCCAGGTTCTTCACACTCAGATAGGTGTCGATTGCCCGGCCCATAAAATATGGCGCAATGACATTCATAGCCGATGCGAGAATGACCGAAATGAGTATGACCGCCATGGTGCCCATACGTCCCCGAAGATAACTGACAATGCGTTTCACAGTGGCTTTTGCATTCTTTGCCTTTGTCGCCTTTTTGGTCATGTGTCCGCGTCTTGGTCCTCCAAACATTATGCGCTGACCTCCTCTCCCAGCTGAGATCTGTAAATGTCCATATATACCGGATTTTCCCTCAGCAGGTCACTATGCTTTCCTTCACCAACGATGCGTCCGTCATCGAGAACGATTATTCTGTCTGCATCCAGTACCGAACTGATTCTCTGGGCAACAAGGATAACGGTCGTATTCTCATATTCCTCTTTGAGCGCATTTTGAATAAGTACCTCTGTCTGAACATCGACCGCACTCGTAGAGTCGTCCAGTATGAGTATTTTAGGCTCATGGGCCAAAGCACGGGCTATGGAAACACGCTGCTTTTGGCCACCGGAGAGATTCACCCCTCGCTGTCCAATTTCTGTTTCAAGGCCATCCGCCTTGTCATCAATGATCATGCGCGCCTGTGCCATGTCTGCAGCTCTTAGAATCACGCTTTCCTTCATTTCCGGTTTCCCATATGCGATATTTGACGCAATGGTTCCGGAAAATATCAGGGCACTCTGCTGAACATAGGCTATCGCACGCCTTAAATGGTTTGTTGGAATTTCACGTACATCCCTTCCATCGATGCAGATGCGTCCATCTGTGACATCGTAGAACCTCGGTATGAGCTGAACCAGGGTTGACTTTCCAGAACCTGTAGCACCCAGTATGGCAAGGGTCTCTCCCGCATTGACCTTAAAGCTGATGTCTGAGAGCACCGTTTCCTTTGAAGTGTCTGAATAGCTGAATGTCACATTTTCAAACTTTATTTCCCCACAGATTTGCGCTTCCAGGTCCGAGTGAGTTTCTTCCAGGGTTGGCTCCATATCGAGTATTTCGATAATCCTTTCCGAAGATGCCCCCGCACGGGAGATCTGGAAAAAGATCATGCCAATCATCATCAGAGCAAACAAGAGACGTGTGATGTAATTGATAACCGCAACAATTTCACCAATTGTCGATGTTCCCGCTACCACATCATAGCCTCCGACCCACAATACACCCACAATGCCGAGATTCAAGGTCAGATGAATCACGGGCATGATGACTGCAAATTTACGCATGGCTTCGATCTGAAAATCTCGAAGCTCAACATTCACCTTCTCAAACCGTTTTTTTTCATAATCCTGACGCACAAATGCCTTTACAACCCGTATTCCCTTGAGGTTTTCAAGCATGACCGAATTCACCTTGTCGACGGTTTTCTGAACACTTTTAAAGAGGTGTCTGGCCCTTGATATGACAACCATGATGATGCACATGAGGACAAGTATCATTCCAATGAGAATCAGGCCAAATCTGAAGCTCACATAAAAAGTCAGTATGACAGACCCCACCATCATGAAGGGGGCACGCACCATCATTCTGAGCAGCATTCCAAAAAATTGCTGTATCTGTACAACGTCGTTTGTAAGACGGGTTATCAGATGTCCAGTTTCAATACGGTCCAGGTTCATAAAACTTAGTGACTGAACCTTGCCATACAGGTCAGAGCGAATATCGGACCCTGCATTCTGAGAGGCCACAGTGGAAAAGAGCCCACTTCCAGCACCCCCGATGAATCCTATGAGGGTCAGGCCCAGCATGAAAGCCGAATACCTGAAAATTAGGTCAATATCCTGATTTTTCACACCGACGTCGATTATCTTTTGCATGATAAGTGGTTGGAAAAGGTCCACCGCAACTTCAACGAACATAAATACCGGTGCAAGCAGGGCATATTTCCAGTATCTGAACAAATAGTCAAACATACGCTTCATAGCATCACCTACTTCTCCTCTTCATCCTTCACCCGGTGTCCAAAGTGCCTGCTCCTATGCTTATGGCCGTGAAAATGACCATGACCGCCTTCCCTGCCGTGATCAAACTTTTCAAATACATCCGATGAACGGATATTGTCTCTGACCCGCTCCAGGTAATTGTGGAACATATCGATTTCCGCCTCGGTCATGCCCTCAAAGTAGACCTCCGAAATACGTTCCTGAAGTGTTTTCAAGTCTCTGAGCACCTCAAGCCCCTTGTCGGCTATGTATACCCGGGTGATGCGCTTGTCTTCCTCGTCCTTCTGTGTATAGACAAAGCCGTTCTTCTCCATACGCTCAATCATCTTGGTAATGGTTGGCGCAGCAACCTCAAAACGCTCGGAAAGTTCTTTTTTTGTCAGTCCGTTCTCCTTGCTGAGCAGGAGGATAACCTTGGGTTGACCGCCGTACAGACCAAGTTCTTCCAGTTTCGTTCTCATATATATCATATTGGAGTGCATGACTCTTCTCATGATATCTAAAGTATCCTTATGCATATTTTCACCTCACCACATTACTTAGTTGACTAAGTTAATCATACCCATTTTATATTACTTAGTCAACTAAGTTAATTAAAATTTATAATTACCACCCATTCCCCTAACAAAATGCATTAAAATAGACGACCAGACATAAAAAATCCCCGGATAAGAAGCTACACATGCGCCTTGTATATCCGGGGGTTATGACCTAAAGATTTGGATGTAATGAGATATTCTTAAAGTTTTGAAAAGACCAGCACCACCAGCAGACTTACCACCAGCAGGCCTGCGACTATGAACAGGGCATAGGTTGCCGAGGAAGCCCGCTTATGGGCAATTCGCACAACATCGCTCACCTTTTTATCTGCATAATCCTGAATGTCCTTCTGCAGCTTCTTTTCTCCCGTCAATTTTGTCTTAAAGGGTTCAAAGTTGAAGCTGACTTCATCATCGGTCTTGCCAAAAGGCACTTCCATAACAAATTTTGAAAAATCATAGCTGAACAGCTTGGTGATCTCAGCATTGCCAATCCTGCGGACCGTATGATGCAGGAACATGGCAAAGGCATAGACCCACCTGTCCACAATGTGGAAGACGAAGTAGCCTATGGCATAGGTATAGCGGAGAACCGGTATATACAGGTTTTCTTCCAGCTGGAACCAGTGCGTTGTCGGGTTGATGTATATGCGCTTTTTGCCCATCTTTCGGTAAAGCACATTACGCACGAATACCAGATAGAGAGTACCACCGATTGCCAGTGTCTTCAGTGTTGACAGGAACGCATCGAGTACAAATACATTCGGAATATGATGCGCTACGGTACCAAAACTATGCATAGCCTGCTCCACCATGTGCAGAACCGGCTGTGGGAAGATACCGACCAATATGATACAGCTTCCGATGATCGCCATGGGAAAGAGTGCTCTCGCACTGATCTGGTCCTTATACTGACCATAGTACTCTGAATTTTCTTCCATGAAGACAGTGACAAATATTTTAAGCATATATGCAACCGTCATGGCAGAGGCCGCGTAGAAGACAATTTCTGCAATGGTGAAAAATGTGCTGTGCTCAATGTGCGCCGCTTCAACCAAAGCTTCATGTAATATGGTCTTGCTCACAAACCCATTTGTTCCAGGAATGCCGCTCAGGCCGAGCATGCCGATGAAGAACACCGTCTTAAGGACATATTTTTTACGTCCAAAGCCGCGAATGATATTGATCGAAAGTTCATGAAGCACCATGTAGATGATTCCGGCGCCCATAAAGAGCAGAACCTTGAAAAATGCATGGTTGAACATGTGGAACAAGGTTCCCATAAGCGCGAGTTCCTTCACTTCCGACCCCAGGCACGCAAGTCCTATACCGAACAGGATGTACCCTGCCTGACTCATGCTGGAATAGGCCAGAATACGTTTGATATTTCTCTGGAAAAGTGCAAGGAAACCACCTAGTAGCATGTTGACCATGGCAAGACTCATCAGGACATAGCCAATTTTGATATCCGATCCCATGATGACATGCACCGTGATCAGGATTCCAAACAAACCCGTCTTGATTAGAATGCCAGAAAGAATTGCACTGGCTGGTGTCGGCGCCGCCGGATGGGCTTGAGGCAGCCAGACGTGCAGTGGAAACATTGCAGCCTTTACGCCAAACCCGGTAATCATGAGCCCTGCAATCAGGTACTTGATTGAACCCATTTTTGTAAGCCATACCCCGGCAGCTGTGATGTTGAGCGTACCGGTATAGTCGTATATGAGGAAAATGCCTAGAAGCATGATCAGTCCGCCTGCAATTGCCATACTAAGATAGGATACACCTGCACGGTGGGCAAATCTGTCCTCATCGTGTATGACAAGAATGTAGGATGTCAGCGACATCATCTCAAAAAAGGTAAACAGATTTAAAAGGTTCTCTGACAGAAACAGGCCAATTGTAGCTGAAAGTGTTAGCATGTAGAACATATAATATCGGTTTCTGTTTTCATATCGAATAAGATACTGCGTGCTGTAAAGGGTTGTAAGAAACCATACGGCTGCGGTAAACCATATGAATATAAAGCGAAGCATGTCCAGCTTCAAATAGAGACCTGTACCGAGGACTTCCTCAAATGCAAGGTGCATTGTCTGCTCTGACACGATTGGATACATCATTGTTATCGCAACCAGTTCAAGTCCGGTTATCGCAATGTTGAATACGTCACGGTCCTTCTCGTTGTCTTTTCCGATAATCGATCCGACTACCGCGCCAAAGGCTGGAATCAATACGAGCAGCAATAGTGCTATTTCCATAGGTTCACCTCCTTAGATAAAAATTTCTTTAAGTGCATATCGAATGTATCCGATAACTGGGTTTGGGAATATTCCCATGAGAATGATAAATCCTGTGATAATGATGATTGGAATCATCATGCCGTTTGGCGGGTCAAGATTTTCCGCATCTGCTATGTCGTCTGCAGTACGTGTGAAAAACGCACCCACAACAATGGGTAGAAGATAGCCTGCTGTGAGAAAGGCACTGAGCAGAAGGACAAGTATGTTCATGACCTGTCCGGCGCCCATGGCACCCAGTCCAAGAAACCATTTGCTTACAAAGCCGTTTGACGGCGGTATGCCAATCAGTGAGATAGAAGCTATAGCGAAACACATCATGGTCTTTGGCATCTTTCTGCCAATGCCGCCAATTTCATGAATGTACTTCTTACCTGTCATGAATGTGATCGATCCCACACAGAAGAAGAGGACGATTTTAATGATGGCATGATTGATCAGATGGATCATAGCCCCAAGAAGTGCATCTTCATTAAGCAGAACAATTCCGAGAAGCATATATCCGAGCTGGCTGATGGTTGAATAGGCCAGACGTTTTTTCAAGTGAGACTGATGCAGTGCCATAAACGACCCGAAAACAACCGTGAGCAAAACCATAGAAAGCAACAGTGCGTGAAGTTCCATAGAGGCTACCAGTTTAGGTCCGAATATGAAAAACACCATGCGAATCAGTGAGAATATACCCGATTTTACAACAGCAACAGCGTGAAGCAATGCACTTACGGGCGTTGGTGCTACCATTGCAGCTGGAAGCCAGCTATGCAGGGGCACCAGAGCCGCCTTGACACCAAAACCTACGAAAAGTGCTACAAAGGCTCCGGTCAACAGACCTTGCCGCTCATAAGCCATGAGAGCCGCAATGCCCCCTGGTGTGAATTCCAGTGTTTGCACTGCACTGAATAGGATCATCATACCAAAGAGGATCAGTGTTGCCCCAAACAAAGAATAGATAATGTATTTTTTCCCGCTTCGCAGAGCTTCCTGTGTTCCAGCATGAATAACCAGTGGAAATGTCGTCAAGGTCAATATTTCATAAAAGGCATACAGGGTAAACAGATTCCCAGACAGGGCAATCCCCATTGTGATGCCTTCCGTTATAAGAAAGAAAATGTAAAAGTACCTGACACGGCCTTCGTGCTCCATATAAACACCTGCATATGCGGAAGCCAATATCCACAACGTGGATGCCAGTGCCGCAAACACAAAGCCTATATGACCACCCTTCAAGGTCAGATCAATGAACTCGTTGACATGGAGTATGGAAAACTTCACGCCATCAAATCTTGCGATAATATAGAAGACTGACGCCGCAGTCAGCGAAGTCGCAAAGATGGAAAATCGCATTAGCGACTCTTCTCTTATTAAGTTTTTTTGAGTTGCAAAGGCTGACATGACCATTGGTATGAGTATGGGTAATAAGAGAATCCAGTTCATTCATTCCTCCAAAATCTATAGAGCGCTTTCAATAGCTGTCAAAATATACCCTGAGCCTATCCCCAGAAACACCAAAAGAAACAGTAATATTCCAAGCGCCTTTTGATTGACTTTGTTGCCGTTAACCGCAAGCGGCTTTTCATCTGAAAAGAATCCATTGATGGTTACAGGGAAATAATAGGCTGCATTGAGCACAGAACTTATGAGGATAACTGCAAGAGGTAAAATCTGCCCTGTTTCAATAGTCGCCAGTGCCAAATTCCACTTGCTGATGAAGCCTGGCAGAATCGGAATACCTACCATGGAAAAACCACATACGGTGAAAACGGTCATTTCAAATGGCATCACACGGCCTATTGACTTCAGGCCGGCAATATCCTTTCGGCCCAGCTTATCAATAAATGCTGTTGCTGTCAGAAACAGCAGTGATTTCGTAACCCCATGACCAAGCATATGGTATACGGAAATAGCCATTCCTGCGGGGGTGCCAAGCCCTATGCCGAAGAATACATAACCCATCTGTGCAACACTTGAGTAAGCAATCATTCGCTTTAACTTCTTCTGCGAACGTGCAATCAACGATCCGACAATCATGCCTGTTCCACTCATGATAAGCAGAATTTTGAGAATGGCTGCCTGATTGATCATTTCGTAGCCATAGACCAGGACACAGATTTTAAGAAAATAGACCGCAGGCGCTTTGATTACTAGACCAGAAAGAAGTGCACTGGATGCTCCAGGTGCTGACGTATGCGCATCTGGCAACCAAATATGCATGGGAAACAAAGCACTCTTAATTCCCGTTCCAGTCATGAACAGAACCATACTGATCAAAATCATTTTTGACTTTTCAGAAGATATTTCCACGAGGCTTTCATGGATATATGTCATATCCAGATACCCGGTCAAAGCATATAGATAGGCAATGCCCATGAGTACGAGTCCCGATCCCAGGCTGCTCAGTATAAGATATTTAACTGCAGCCTTGATATTATCCGGCTTGTTCTTCACAACAATGATTCCACATGCTGCAAGTGTGCTTACTTCAATAAACACAAAACCGTTGAAAAGGTCCCTTGTATAAACTATACCCAGCAGTGAAGCAACCAAAAGGTGGACAAGAATCAAAAATGTCCGCTGCTGTTTTTCGCCTACTTCTCGGACAAACTGTTCGGAACTAAACCAGACTACAAGTGCCGTCACAGTGGTAAACAGCACACCTATTGCGATTTCAACAGAGCTGACACGCATGACAATCCCAAACGGTGCCTGTGCATGCCCCACTTGGATTGCATAGGGTTCTTTTGCAAAATATAAAAAGGCATGCAGCCAGTTAAATAGGCCTATTAAAGAAAAAGCCCCAAGACTGAGTCGCATGGGTTTTTTAGAAAAAGGCAATATAAATGAGATAATCAGTAATGCCAGTATCGTTATTAAGGGTGCCGCACTTATCAGGTTCATACTTCGCCCTCCCTCATTCTCATAATTTCGTCCAATTGTAATGTTCCATAAATACTATGAAGACGTATTGTCAGTGCCAGTGAAAACGCAGTCATGCTTACCGCAACAACAATGCCTGTCAGCATGAGTCCCGATGGGATGGGATTCACGTAGTTCACAATACCAGCAGTCTTGATTGGCGCATGAGCGCCATCAATGTATCCTATGGAGATAAAATATAGAAATATGGACGTGTCCATGATGTTCAGTCCAATAATTTTCTTGATTAGATTATTGTGTATGAGCAATGTCGTGAATCCGATAGCGAAAAGAATAATGGATCCGACTTCAATGAAATCGCTCGTAAGAATATTCATTGCTTCTCCTCCACATTTTCCATGACGATGGGTTCATTAAATAGGTCAAATATCAGTACGAATGAAAACATGACAATTATGCCGATTAGGATGTTGAGTACGGGAATAACGCCACCACTGACAAGACTTCCCTGCGTACCCTTTGGCCAGGTCACGAGATGGGTATGTGTAGCGCCTTCAAAAAAAGCAATCCCCTTGATGAGTCCATACCCCACCAGACTGAAGGATACGCCTTTCATGCAGACTGCTTTTGTAACAATTTGCGGACGCTTGCTCTCCGAATTTAGAAACCGCTCCAGAATGAGTCCTGTAGCCAGTATGCTGCCACCTGCAAAACCGCCGCCTGGAGAAAGATGCCCAAAGATGGTTACATAGGCGCCAAAGATAAGGATGAAGGGTACAATATTGCGTATGACGGTTTGTATGATGAGTGTCATGTAATTGCACCACCCTTCAGTACAGCAATTACAGAAATGACTGCTGTGAAAAATACGATTGATTCTACAAAGGTGTCAAAAGCGCGATAATCAAGAATCATTCCAGACACCATATTCACGGCGCCTGTTTCAGCTGGACCTTCTTCAACGTACTTGACCATAACCTCGTTGTGCGCGGGGTTATCCGGTCGTCCAAACTCTGGAAAGTCCGTCAGGCCATAGAGTAAAATCAAGGCGAGGCAAGCTGCTACGCCTATTGAAATAAACTGCTTCATGCGCTGAGTCCCTTAATTTTTCTCAGTGTCAGCACAAATAGAACTGATGTTAAACCTGCACCAACTGCAGCTTCCGTGATTGCAAGATCTGGAGCATTCATTTGCTGCCATAGAAGTGCCATCATCAAACTGTATACCATGAAAATGATTACTGCGCCAAGCAGATTCCTAATTGCGCTTGCAGCGACAGCACCAATCATCATCACTACCAAAAGTACTATGTTAAACCATGTCATATGCTTTCATCTCCTTTCGAGTTTCGCCAAATTGCTCTAGCAATCGCATGGGTCGCAGTTGGATTCGTTATCCAAAGGAATACAATTACCAGCAATAGCTTCAATGAAGCAAGTGTGTAACCTGTCTGTAAAATCAATCCTGTAAGGATTAGGATTGCACCCAGCGTATCGCATTTTGCGGCACCATGGGCACGTGTCAAGGCATCGGGGAATCTGATGAGTCCTAGTGCACCTACAAAGAAAAAGAAAACGCCGCCAAACACAAGCAATGTTGAAATGGCATTAAACATTCCCGCTGCCCCTTTCAGCGCGGCTTCTCTGATACAGCTCCTTAGCTATGAAGAGTGATGCCGTAAAACTGATTAGAGCGTATACAAGAACCACGTCGAAAAAGAACTTTTCTTTCAAAATCAATGAGATCACAGCCATGAGAACCAGTGTCTTGGTACCTATGACATTGATGGAAATCAGTCTGTCTCCCTTAGTTGGTCCGACAACAGCGCGGTAAAGCGCCATAATAATTGTCAGTCCTATAAACGAGCATGCGATAATTAGATTGTGTGTCATTTTAAACCTCCTGAATTCGTAAAAGCGTTTTTTCAAACGCATTGCCAGTTAATGAATCCGCATATGCCTTGTTAAGACAATGAATCACCAGCATCTCGCCCTCGATATCGACCGTCATCGTGCCCGGGGTCAATGTAATCGAATTCGCCAGAACGGTTTTCAGAAAATCTGATCGTATCGCTGTCTGATACTCGACAATCTCCGGCTGTATGGGTAGACGCTTTGACAGCACAATGGCTGCCACCTGGAAGTTGGCTACCGCTATTGCTAAAAGAAGCTGGAGCACGAAGAGTATCCAAAGCGGCAAGGTTCTGATACACTTGGCTGCCGATGCGGTTTTTAGCGATCCGCTCCAATATGTAAAAACAACTCCCGATATTATAAGTCCTGCAATAAGACTTGCTGGTGTAATACGTTCTGCCAGTACTGTCCAGAATGCAAGAAAAAGCATTATATAGATAAACCTACTTTTCAACTGGGTACCTCCTGTGTGTGCCATAACTATATATACGCAATATGTATGCCAACTCTATCCATTTTTACTTCAAATGCTTACATCCCTTGAAAACACCTATCATAAAGATTTTTAAAGCTTAGAAACCCTTCATAATTCGTTATAATTTTCACGTATTTGCAGTGTATTTGTTTCATTTTGGTGCACGTTAGCCTTTTTTGCCCAAAGTTAATGCCCCACAATGAAACACGTGTTTCATTGTGGGGCATTTCGTTATTCATATTACCCTTAAATCAGACTGTTAATCCGAACTTTTCAATTTTCCGGTATAAAGTCGTACGACCAATTCCCAGCGCCTTTGCAGCCTTGACCAGATTGCCGTCATGCGCTGCAATCGCAGCCTGTATGGCTTCCTGTTCAACCTTGGCCAGCGGTTTTACTTCATAGCCCTTTTCCGCGACGGGTATATCATCCCGAACATTATTCTTCATGTACTCAGGCAAATGGCGTGCGGTCAGCACACTGCCATCACTCACCAAGCTTGAAATGAGCTGCATGACATTCTGAAGCTCTCGCACATTTCCCGGCCAGCTATATGAAGTCATGGCATTGTAAAAGCTTTGCGTTATGTCGACACCTGCGACGTTGGCACCTTTTCTAAACTGATTGTAGAAAAAGTCAATCAATATGGGCACATCACTTTTTCGCTCCCTAAGTGCAGGCGTGTGAATCGGCATGACATTGAGCCTGAAGTAGAGGTCCTGACGGAAGTTGCCCCGTTCCACCTCTTTTGCCAGATCCTTATGGGTCGCCGCTATGACACGTACATCCACAGGAATGACATCATGCCCTCCTACGCGAACGACTTCCTTTGTTTCAAGAACACGCAGGAGATTTGCCTGGGTATCGAGAGGCATATCGCCTATTTCATCAAGAAAGAGGGTTCCCCCGTCAGCCAGTTCAAATTTTCCTGGCTGACCGCCCTTACGCGCACCGGTGAATGCACCTTCCACATATCCGAAGAGTTCACTTGCAACAAGATCACGGGGAATGGCGCCACAGTTAATAAAGACAAATGAGTTCGACCGCCGCTGAGAGGCGTTATGAATACTTTGTGCAAAAAGCTCCTTGCCCGTACCACTCTCTCCTGTTAGAAGGATGGTTGCCTCAGTATCTGAAACCAGCTTTGCCAGCCTTATGGCTTCCTTGATTTCTTCACTTTCACCCAGTATGTCTTCAAAATTATAAATTGCCTTGGCCCCTGTAAATCGGTTGACCAGATTGTGAATGTCCTTGGCCTCTCTAAAGGTGAGAACCAGTTCATTATAGGGATCGTTGGGCTCAGAGATGGGTGTGGCATTTACAATAACGGATTTCTTCCTACTTCCAGGTGCACCGAAATTGATTTCTTCCTCTTTAAGGCGAGAGCCTGACTTAGCCAGCTTCAGGATTTTCCTGGCCTGATCACTCTGTATCACATCTCGTATATTGCCCCCGATTGCCGCGGAGTCTCTGACCCTAAAGTACCTTCTTGCGAAAAGATTGATGTCTCGAATGATCCCCCGCTCATCAATACAGATGATGCCTTCTGAAATCGACTCCATGATTGCATTGAAGTGCTCATTTTTCCTTTTTAAGTCCTGATTGGACTTTTCGAGCTTGATTTCGTGCTCAATGGCCAGGGCAGATGCCATAACCATACCAAGGGTGTGCGGATGTACAAGCTCGTAGTCCCCCGACATACTCAGCACGGCAACCAGATTGTCTTCCTCGTCTTTAATCGGCGCAGCTGAGGTCGTCCATCCATGATAGTCCGCCCTATAATGCTCCGCACCCAGAACCTGGAGGGGAATCCCCTTAGCGAGCGCTATTCCTATTGCGTTTGTTCCGATAATCTCTTCCTTCACGTTGGTCCCCTTATAAAGGTGAAGAACCTTATGGCTCTCAAATACAAGTTCATCGCCAAAACATTCAAGAACATAACCGTCTTTGTCTGTCAGCCTGACTATGAGGCCAGCCTCTCCAACGGTTCTGTAGAGCGTGTCCATGAAGGGCTTTGCAATATCAAGAACCGGTCCAAGGTCTTCATAGCGTTTTTTCAAGGAAGGCCCGTCAATTTCAATGTTGACCTCAGAAGAATAAGCATCGACTTCATAGCGCCTGCTCCTGATCCATGAATCTGCTATGATCGGTCTGAGAACCTCTCTGTCCATTTTTCCTTCTTGAACGAATTCAAGCCAGGCTTTTTCAAAAAGTTCGTTCTCTTCAAGCATTCTTTTACCTGGCATCTTCATCCCCCGATTTCTTTTCTATCTGTATATGAAAGCTTCTACTTGCGCTGAAATTACCGCTGCTGGCTTTGGCAAGCACTGTTATTTTAAACAGCCCCTGCTTATTCCGATCGACCCCCAGATTGATGTTTTTTGAAGTCTTGGGCGCCAGATCTCCAATCTCTATACTTCCATAAAAATCATTGTCCTTCTCAATCATGATTTCAATGCCGCGTGCACGGCGCGTCCCCCTGTTGTGAATGTACACCTTATAATAGATTTCCCGTTCACTGTCCTTCACCTTATAGCGCTTAAGCTTTCCAATCTGCAGCTCAACATTCCCCATCCAGGTAAAATCCCGCAGCGCTTCCTGATGGGGCTCTGCTCCAAGTCGCACGCCTACAGAGCTGAGCTCATCGCTTATATTGTTTGTAAGCAGCATCTCCACTGTCTTTACCTCTCCCGGATCAAGCCCTGGAAGCGTGACAGGGCGCGCAATATCCCCCATGATGATTTCTGCCGGAACCTTGTCCACGCTCTCATCACCCGCGTTTTCATATTTAAAGAAAAACCGAACCTCCTGCTGCGTCATGAGCGGCTGTTCCGTTTCCGTGTAAAAATCAAGTGCTCTTATATCTTTCATATTCTCACCTCAGCTGAAAACCAGGTCCATATGTTTCATTTCAATACACTTTTTCATTATAGCATAAATATATAAATGCGGCGCGCGCACGATTCGTCTGGAAAGAATACAAAAAAAAGCCCCTTTAATTAAAAGGGGCCTTGAGGTTGTTGACAAAGTCAACAAAATCCAGACTGTTGAAAACTTCGAAAGTCAAGGCGCGGATGAAATCTGCTCTAGGAGCGTACTCCCGTACGTGACTAGGGTGGATTTCATCCAGCAACGCAGGATTTCGGAGTTTGTCAACAGTCTGAAAGCCCCTTTAATTAAAAGGGGCTTTCCATGATTTAACCAAGTATATTCAATGATGTTTTTTCCTGCTCCTGTCGCATGGCCTGTGTCTGTGTTTGAATCTGCTGTCTCAATTGAGACTGACGCAGTTCCATGATTGACTTTTCAAAATCCTCATCAAGGGCTGTCGACCGTGCACTCAGGGTATTTTCACGTGCGACTTCATTATAGCGGATGTTTGACTCCAGACTATTTGTAGTCGCACCTAAATCTGACCTCGCTTCACTGACACTGTTGATTGCGTCATCAAGCGTGTCAATGTTGAAGTCCTTTGTCACATCAAAATCAGCAATTCCCAAGGTCTCTAAGGACGTGTTCTGGATTTGCATCTGTCGACCCTGATTGGCATTGGCCCCTGTCTGGACATTTCCATCAAAGCCGTCAAAAAGCTTGATGGTATTGAACTCTGTATTTCTAAGCGCATCGTTTATACTGCTTTTCAGGCCTTCAATTTCTTCTTGAATAATGCCTTTATCCTCAGCAGTCATAATACCATTTCCGGCCTGAACAGCAAGTTCTCTCATACGTCCCAGATTATCTGAAACACTGTTTAGAGCACCTTCTGCAGTATTTGCCATATTCACAGCATCCTGCGAATTGTTCACACCTTGTTCTAACCCACGCTCTTGTGAAGTCATCTTTTCTGATATTGGGATGGAAGCAGGTTTTGATGAAGATGCTGCGCCTTGAAGCATTTGATTCAAATTGGCATAACTCGTATCTACCTTCAAATTAATCACCTCACAACCTATTGTTCACATGATATTTATACCCGATATGGACAGCTCTACGCAAATGTCTTACTCTGCTGCCGGTTCAGGCTGATACGTCCTAGTGTAATCAATATATCCCAAAAGCTGTTCCATTTCAAGGTATCCCGGAACACTACCAACTAAAGTCCCTTCCGGTGATATGAATACGGTAGTCGGAAATCCAGTTACATAGAAGAGCTGAGAAAACTGGCCATCCGAGTCCATCACAACTGGGAATGTCACACCATGCTCTTCAAGATACGGCATAAGTTCAGCCTCTGTTTCATTGACATCTATGCCAATAACAACGAGGTCATCCATTTCTTCAAACTGCTTTTGCAGGGCAGGAATTTCTTTTTTACAGTAGCTGCACCAGGTTGTAAAAAAGGCCATTACAACAACTTTGCCTTCATACTGGTCAAGACGTATCGTTGACCCGTCTATCAAGTCCAGCTCGTAAGGCGGTATTTTCTTATCACGTACCGGGAACTGCGCAGCATCGGAATTGCCCTCTTCACCAACTGCCTGCGTTTCGGTTTCTGCTTGAGCGGTTTCAGCACCGGCGCTCTCCGGTGCAGGCTCAGCTTGCGCTTGTTCTGCTGGTTCTTCTTCTGAGTTCACCGGCTCCTGGGTAACCGAAGCCGTATCGGTCGCGTCCTGATCAATCGCCATTTCCTGCCTACCGCTTTGACACGCTGTCAGCATCAGTACCACCGCTAAAACCAAGGCTAAGTATTTGAATTTTCTCATTGTAATCCCTCTCTCCATTTCAATGCATTCCTATTCTCTATATTAAAAAACGTGTTATCAGACTCACTCGATCAAAGAATATGAGCAATCCAAACAGAATCATTATAAAGCCGCCTACCTTCAATACGATTGGTACAACCCGCTCCATACGCTGAAGAAACTTGGCGAAAATGCCAATAAACAGCGCCGTCATCAGAAAAGGTATACCCATTCCCAGTGAATAGACAAGGAGGAGGAGCATTCCCTTTGTCACAGTTGCAGCACCGCCAGCCATGACAAGAATGCCTGCAAGGACCGGTCCAAAGCAAGGTGTCCACCCAGCGGCAAACGCCATGCCCATTATGAAAGCACCCAAGTTGGCACCCAGGCCCTGGGGCATTCTGATTCCACTTGATTTCAGGGGCGACTTGACCAGGCCTGCCAGTACCAGGCCAAAGAAAATGATAATCAGCCCTGAAAGCTTTGAAAATACCATTCTGTTCTGGACAAAAATCCGTCCCAGGAGGGATGCGGATGTACCCATAATGACAAAGATAACTGTAAATCCTAAAATGAACAGCAGGGTTCTCCCGACTGCCAGCTTCCTGTTCGATGCCACATCCTCCTCGAGACTCGCCCCGGTAATGAACATGATGTAGGCAGGAATCATAGGAAGGATACAAGGCGTGAAGAAAGATAAAACACCTGCTGTTAGCGCCGCAATATAGCTGATATCAACAAACGGCATAATTCCACCTCTTTTCGGTATAGTATATGTACCCCATTTGGTCTGTTCAAATACTACATTTCTGTGAACAGTATATTTTCATTATAGTGGATATGGGTTTCACTTACAATAAAAAACACCCTCCCCATAGGGGTTGGTGTTTGATACGATGTCATTTATTTCATTTTCTCATTGATATACTTGAACAAAAGACTTGGAATATCTGTATTTGAAGTAATACATACCGTTCTGAATCCAGGAATGGCATTCACCTCGCATACCGTTACCCCCGCATGTGTTTCCAGGAGGTCTACACCAGCAAAATCCAAGTTCAAGGCTTTTGCAGAACGAATTGCCACGTGCTCCATTTCCGCCGTAAGCGCAACAGGCTCCGCTCTTCCGCCCTGGTGGTAGTTGGACTTGAAATCTCCTTCAGATTTTCTTCGAACCGCTGCAACGACCTCGCCCCCGATTACATGAACGCGTATGTCCGTACCCGCGCTTTCTGCGACAAACTTCTGATACATGACCCGGTGTGAGGGGAGCTGTTCATGCGCCTGCTCCAGCTGGACATTGGAATCAGCCAGAAAGACCTCTTCTCCCTTTGACCCATAGAGACCCTTTATTACAAAAGGTGCCCCGAGATGCTTGGCAATTGTATCAAACGTGAGCTTTTCAGATGCAATAATGGACTTGGGCGAAGCGATGTCATGCTTGGCAAGACATTGGTGTGTCGCCCATTTGTCCTGGGCGCAAAGCATGGATGCAGGCGTGTTGAACACACGTACGCCGGATAACTCCAGATGCTTTGCCAAATCAATCCCGTAGCTGCGCATCATGACAAAGTCAGGTAGCTGAACCCCTTGACCATTCATAAAAAACTGCAGGCTGTCCGCGTCTGTCATAAGTGTAAAATCCTCTTCAAAAAGAATTTCAACCTCAAGACCATATTTAAGTGCCGAGTCACGCATCCAGTCAAAGGCATTATCTCCAAACTTGGAGCTCAGCGTGTCCCTGGAGTAAATTACCCATCCTTTTTTCATATGACCCCCCGCTTGCCAAGACAAGTTTTGACCTCACCCAGATAAATCTGTGTGCCGACAATATAAAGCGATTCGCCATCTTCCAAATCCTTCAATGCGAAATCAATGGCCTCATCCAGATTTTCCATGTATGAGATACAGGCACCCTGGTCAGCCAGTTCTTCAGCGAATATCCGCTGTGCCGCCTCGAAGGGCAGATGACATTTCTGAGCGGGCTTGGTCAGAATGATCTGGCTGGATACAGACAGCAGTTCATGTACAACCTCAGCATAGGCCTTGTTGTCAGGCACACCGACAATGAACCGGACCTTCTTGTTTTCTTCTATGGACCCGGCAATAGCCTTTGCGCATACAGGATGAATGCACCCATCAATACGGATTTCCGGTTCAATACTCACACGTTCCAGACATCCCTCAAAAGGAAAGGCCCCTATGACTTCAAACGCTGTCTCAGGGTTAAAACGCTCTCCAAGCAGACCTTGAGCACTCAAATATGCAAGCGCTGCGTTTTCACGGTTGTAAAGAACATCAATGGACTTCTCAATTTCCAGAGGAAGCTTTTCGACAAAGACGATCGCCACATTATGATCCTGCGCTTCTTTACGCAGGACGTCATCCACAAGCGCCTCCTGTTTTGCACTGAAAACACACTTTTGGGACGTATGCATGATTCCCGCCTTATGCCAGGCGACTTCTTCAAGATTCCTGCCAAGATAGGGAATATGCTCATCAAACACGGCACCTATGACCGCATAGGCAGACTGCACCGCAGCTACATCATCAAATCTGGCCCCGCGCCCGCATTCCAAAATGTTAATTTCCGTATTCTTGTCGGAAAAATGCTTAAGAGCCATGGCAATGCCGTTTCCCATGGGACTGATATAAGCCCCCGCTTCCAGAGTGCTTTCAATGGCCTCACTGATTGGTTTCACCGTATTGGCAGCTGTAATCAGATCCGAGTCTGAAATCATTTCTCCACATACGCGAATGCGTTCATTGTAAACATGCAAATGGGGACTGGTAAACAATCCAGTCCTAATGCCGTGCGCTCTTATGATGCGCTCAAGAAGCCTGCTGATACTGCCTTTACCCTTGCTGCCTGTTACGAGTACATTTACTGCCTCTTTATCCGGTCGTCCCATCTGCTCAAGTATTTCAAGCGTATACCACGGCTGTCTGTTGTTCCTGTCATCCAGGGGATGTGACCCCTCATGGATCAATCCTTCTGCCTGTGTATTGCGATTAAAGAAGGACTTATAGACAAATGCCATGACGTCGTCAGTTGACGTGACCATAAAGGGCCTCCTGTCTAATGTGCCCAACCAGATAGAATGAGCCAAATACGAGAACGATATCATCCGGTGCAGCAGCGGAAATCACCCTGTGATAGGCATCGATCGGTGTCTTCTCCACCTGAACATCCTCTGAGTACGCACCAATTTTTTCAGCGAGCAGGCCGGCTTCAATCCTTCGATCACTTTGAGGCTCGGTTACAACAACATGCTTCAAATACGGCTGCATGATTTCCAGGACCTCATCCACATCCTTATCCGCAAGCATGCCGATAAGAACCTTGACGGACTTGTCCTTGTCTATTATTTTATCCAAAGAAGCACACAGGGCATGTGCTCCGTGTGGATTGTGGGCACCATCGAGTATGGTCTTTTTGTCGAGATCAAGCACTTCCAGCCTGCATGGCCATTTGGTCACTTCAAGACCCTTTTCTATGGCCTCTTCCGATATTCCAACACCATATTCCCGGCGGAGGGTTTCGACCACGGTCATGGCGACTACAGCATTTCGCGCCTGATGCGCCCCAATCATGCCCAGCTTGAAGGACCGCGCACCAAACTCAAATACTGTACCTTCAAGAGAGATGCTTTTTACATCCACCATATCGACAGGCGCAACAATCAAATCACTTCCGAGCTTACCCGCAATTTCCTGAAGAACTTGTGCAGCATCGTACTCCTGCGGATGAATGACTACGGGAACTTCTCTCTTTATGATTCCGCCCTTTTCAAAGGCAACCTTTCCAACACTGTCCCCCAGAATATTCACATGATCAAGTGCAATAGGTGTTATGACACTGACTAAGGGTTTATCAATCACATTTGTCGCATCCAGTCTGCCCCCGAGACCGACTTCAAGAATGACAAAATCAACTGCCTTCCTTGAAAAATGCAGAAATGCCATTGCTGTAAATATTTCGAATTCCGTATTGGGATCGTGCCCCTCATCCACCAGTTCTTCACAGGCAGCCTTAACGCACCCGGCAACATCAATGAATGCTTCCTGATCGATCATCTGCCCGTTTATTTGAATACGCTCTTCCAAGGCAAAAAGGCTAGGGGAGGTATATAAACCCACCCGATAGCCTTCCTGCATTAGCATACTTTTTATAAAACTGGCAGTTGACCCTTTTCCATTTGTGCCCGCAATATGAACGACGCTGAGGTCATTCTGCGGATTTCCGAGTTTTGCTAGCAGGCGCCTCGTTGCATCAAGGCCCGGCTTTATTCCAAATTTCTCAGTACTCTCAATGAATTGCAGTACATCTGCATAGGTCACGCTTTTCACCTACTTCATTTTTAGTTTCATTGAATCAATACGCTCAATGACTGTCTTAAGCATTTCTTCATACTTGTCTTTTTTGTCACGCTCTTCCTGAACAAGACTTTCAGGTGCCTTAGCTAGGAAGCCTTGGTTGTTCAGTTTCTTGTTTACACGGTCAACTTCCTTTTCAAGCTTGACTTGTTCCTTAGAAAGTCTGTCCAGCTCCTTGTCAAAGTCAATCAGCTCTTCAAGCGGCAGGAATAGCTCTCCGCCATCGATGACTACTGAAACTGCATCCTCTGGAACTTCTGTCTTGTCTGCAAATACCGCAACCTCTGAAGCTGAAGCAAGAGACTGCATGTAGGCTTGGTTTTCAGAAATCAGATCGGCAACCATCTTTTCACCAACGACAATCAGTTTTGCCTTTCTTGAAGGTGCAACATCCATTTCAGCCCGTACATTTCGGATACCGCGAATGGCATTCATAATACGTTCCATTTGCGCTTCTGCTTCTGCATCTGCACGCGCATCGTCATATGCTGGCCAATCCATTGTGATTACACGACCCTCAGCACCTGGAATATGACTCCAGATTTCCTCAGTGATGAACGGCATAAATGGATGCAGCATTTTCAGAATCTGCTTAAGAACGGAAACAAGCACCTTTTGCACCGTTTCCTTCTCAGCTTGATCTTCCCCGTAAAGGCGCTTCTTGGCAAGCTCAATGTACCAGTCACAGTACTCATTCCACACAAAGTCATATACCTTTGTTGCAGCAAGACCCAGTTCATACTTATCCATGTTCACAGTGATGTCCTTCGCCACTGTATTCATTCTTGACAGGATCCACTTGTCCGATAGCTCAAGCTTTTCAGTACCGTCAAGTCCCGATACTTCCTTATCAAGACCCATAAGTACAAATCGAGATGCATTCCATAGCTTATTTGCAAAGTTTCGGCTCGCCTCAACTCTTTCATTCTGGTAACGCATATCGTTACCCGGAGAGTTGCCCGTAATCAGCATAAATCTCAGGGCATCCGCACCGTACTCTTCAATCACCTCAAGTGGATCAACACCATTATTGAGGGACTTGGACATTTTACGTCCATCCTCTGCACGTACGATACCGTGAATCAGAACATCGTCAAATGGCACCTCACCCATCTGCTCAATACCGCTGAACATCATTCTGACAACCCAGAAGAAAATGATGTCATAGCCAGTAACAAGAACGTTTGTAGGGTAGAAGTAGTCAAGTTCCGGTGTCTTTTCAGGCCAGCCCAGTGTAGAGAATGGCCAAAGTGCCGAGCTGAACCATGTATCGAGAACATCTTCGTCCTGATTCAGATTTTTAGAGCCGCATGTACACGCCTCAGGCGCTTCACGGCCTACAAGCATTTCACCACAGTCTTCACAGTACCACGCCGGAATTCTATGACCCCACCATAGCTGTCTTGAGATACACCAGTCTCTGATGTTTTCAAGCCAGTGGTTGTATGTCTTTGTAAAACGCTCAGGAACAAAATTCGTCGTACCGTCAGCAACCGCTTTCAGCGCAGGCTCAGCCAGCTTTTCCATAGCTACGAACCACTGGTCCGACAGACGCGGCTCAATTACCGTGTTACATCTGTAGCATGTGCCAACTGCATGGTCATGGTCTTTTACTTTTATCAGGTGACCCATTTCGTCCAGGTCCTTAACCAGAACCTTACGACACTCGTAACGGTCCATGCCAGCATACTTGCCAGCCAGCTTGTTCATTGTTGCGTCTTCATTCATGATTGTAATCTGCTCAAGATTATGACGCTGGCCGATTTCGAAGTCATTCGGGTCATGGGCTGGTGTTACTTTCAGCGCGCCCGTTCCCTTTTCCATATCAACATATGCATCGCCTACAATTGGAATTTCCTTATCCAGGATAGGCAGAATCGCCGTTTTTCCAATCAGATGCTTGTATCTGTCATCATCCGGATGTACAGCTACAGCCGTATCACCCAGCATTGTCTCAGGTCTTGTTGTCGCAATTTCAAGATATTCATCAGAATCCTTCACATTGTAACGGATATGCCAGAAATGACCCGCTTGATCCTCATGCTCAACCTCGGCATCCGAAAGTGTCGTTTTACAGTCAGGGCACCAGTTGATGAGTCTGTAACCTTTATAGATCAGATTCTTTTCATAGAGTCTTACAAAAACTTCTGTTACAGCCTTGTTACAGCCCTCGTCCATTGTGAAGCGTTCGCGCTCCCAGTCACACGAGTTTCCAAGTTTTTGCATCTGCTTGGTAATGCGACGTCCATATTCTTCACGCCATTCCCATGCACGTTCCAGGAACGCATCTCGGCCAAGTTCTTCTTTTGTAATGCCTTCCTCGGCACGAATCTTATCAACAACCTTCACTTCAGTTGCGATAGAAGCATGGTCTGTACCCGGCAGCCATAGTGCTTCATAACCCTGCATACGCTTCCAGCGAATCAGAACATCCTGTAGCGTATGATCAAGAGCATGCCCCATATGCAGCTGACCCGTAATATTTGGCGGAGGAAGTACAATTGTATAAGGTTCTTTTTCAGAATTGACTTCTGCCTTGAACTTACCTTCCTTCATCCAGTTTTCATAAATGCGATCTTCAAAATCATGGGGATTATAATTCTTTCCCATCTCAAAATTTGACATGCCTTGCCTCCTCTTTCACTTAACCCAAATCCGAGCTGTCTTTTACATATAGACTCTACACCCGGTTCGGGACTATTCACTCTATTTGCTGCCCTTAAACTGGTCCGGAATACGGATTCGACCCATCATGATCTCATCCACATATCTGCCATCCCGCACAACAGCCATTTTCTTAACGCCCTCTTCTACAAAACCAAACTTTTCATAGAGCCTTTTTGCCCCGTCGTTTCCTTCGAGCACGCCCAACTCAATGCGTGTCAGAAGCATCCAGTTGTCTGCCAAATCAATCAGGGTTTCCATCAGCTTGGTTCCAACACCTACGCCTTGGTAATCTGCATGGACAGAGATACCGATTGAAGCTGAATGACTGAGTCTTGGACGGGCATTATGCATCAGACTGGCAATACCGACGACGTTTCCATCCACCTCAGCCACAAAAGCATGATCGTTTCTGGAAAGATTCTTGATAAACTGCTCCGTTCTTTCGACGGTATCAGAAGCCACTGCAAGGGTATTCTCCTTAACGCCATCCATTCTTCGGATTACGTTGACAGCACTTGCATCAGCGAATGCCAATGGTCTGATTCTAATTTCCATAATGCCAACCTCCTTAAACCCGGACAAGGGGACCCCTTGTCACTTCCCGCTTTTTTATTATCAGGAAATGCAATTTCCCAGATAATAAAAAAAGCCCTTCGTTCTTGCTTGAATAACTTCAAACAAGGACGAAAGGCTATTTCGCGGTACCACCCTGATTCCAGCACAGCGTGCTGACACTTGACATTTATAACGCAATGACCCGTTTCAAGCTACCCATTCCACCCGACACATG
Organism: uncultured Acidaminobacter sp.; assembly: GCA_963678925.1. GTDB lineage: Bacteria > Bacillota > Clostridia > Peptostreptococcales > Acidaminobacteraceae. Next base: position 717,707 of record OY787533.1, read on the forward strand.
GTCTGACGAACTTCACCTGAAAGTCTCCGAAGCTACCTTCTGCAATATTCTGTCACAGGAAATCTTTCAGCCGGTGAATTTCCCTCTCTAGCTGTGAGTATTGCATACTCCTCTTCATCATAGACTGCTTATGAATGTCTTCATTATATAAGTGCTTCCCAGCACTTGTCAAGATTATCTGAGTATGTGCATGGAATAGCGTCTTTCAAGGTAGGTCACCAGTTCTGACACCATGTCTCTGTACTTGTGATTCAGGATACTCCACTCATGCTGATAATTGGCATAAATCATTCTTTTTATGCTGAGGGACGGCAAATAGGGATTGCCCTCCACGTCATAATTATCCTTATACAGACACAGTCTGGTAACCTTTCCGACACCCTTCAAAAGGGTGTGTGGATCGATTCCAAACTCCACAGGCGCTTCCTGTACAATGGCAAACCAGCTGAAATCATCAATAGAGCCTTCCACAAACCCCTGGTTTTTTGTTGTGTTCAGTATTTCAATCTTGTATTTGTATGTCATGGGATCCACCACCAACTCATTTTTTCGTACATCCGGCTGTCTATACTATGTATTCCCGTTCTTGACACATATTAACTCATAAAATAAAAAAAACGCCGAAGCGTTTTTTTAATAAGCATTCAATGTCACATCTCCAATACCTGTGTCTATTTCCACAAATATCTTGATATCTTCTTTCTCAAAGCCTGGCGACCTATAGATACTGTCCGTGATTCTTTCAAGACCGAAGGCTGAAAAGTTCTCTTCGTCCACCAGCCCGTCAAAATTCACTTCTATGCCTGCCTCATGTGGTACATTTAATGTAATCTCTGTTGCGCCGCAGTCTATTTCCGTATAAACGAGCGCTGCTTTTTTTCCAAAAGTAATGTCAATGTCGCCTGCGCCACAATCAATATCCAAATTTCGTACATCCAGGTCTTCAAGATCGATATTCGCATCTATGGCACCAGTGTTTATATCTATATCCCATTCGACATTTTCAGGAAGATGGAACTTGTAGTCAGAGTTTTCCTTATCTACCCAATCGAAAAAGTTCTTGCTTTCCTGGTCAAACTCGATACTGGCACTTTTTCCACCCAGTCTGCTGTATATGTCCGTATAGTCGTCCGGCACCGTGTAGGTCACATTCGAAGAATCGGACGCGTCAATGTATACATTTCCAAATCCCAGATCAATGCTGAGACTGCCCTCTTCTGCCTCTTTCAAATCAATCTCTCCAGCGGTTTCCTGATACACCTCCCAATTGGTATCGTGCACCTCTGTCTGATTGCCTGTAATATGTGCCACAAAGTCAGCTCGCCCGCCTCCGCCAAATTGGCCATACCAAATCAAAACACAGAGGAAGAGGATCCACATCACAAAGGATACGGTTCTATGGTTGTAAAAAATCATGTTGACGCCTGCAACGACAAGAAGCAGGGGCCACAGGTCCGAAATCGCCCCAAACAGCGAAAATGACAGTATATTGAACTTGAATAGAAGCCAAACAATACCTATGAGAATCAAGGTCATTCCAAATCCGACTTTGTCATTCTCCACACCACGTCTCATTATGCCTCATCCTTTCTTCGGACAAGCAGGTAAACGCCGCCCAAAATCAGAACACCCGGCCAGAAATACTCACCAATATTCCATGGAATGAAACGTTCAATTGCCAAATAACCACCTAGGCAAATCAGGCCAACACCAAATACCATTTGGGAATTCCCCTTGCTTTCAGCGTCATCTTCATAAAACTCTTTTTCCGAGTAGGCCTGTCCGCCTTCTCCTTCTTGCCTGTATCTTGGTTCTTCAGGAATGATAATCCACATAATGATATAAGCCATCAGGCCACCGCCGCCAAAAAGAACTGCAAATACAGCGAGGAGACGAATCAGTACTGAGTCAACACCAAAGTATTCGGCTATACCGCCACAAACACCACCAATAACCTCATCCTTACGGGATCTATATAATCTCTTTTGCATTATAAGTCACCTGACCTTCCGTTTTCATCATTCATATCCTGTCCCTTTTCATTCGTGCTTTCATATGCCGTATCCTGTACATCTGCATCTCTTTCAGTTCCATAACCGGTCTCTTCTGCACGTCTTCTTTTATACGCGTCATACCGCTCAGGTTCTTCCGGAACAATGAGTCCAGCAATGATATAGGCCAATATTCCGGTTCCACCGCATACAACCAGCAGCACCAGTCCAATTCTTACAAGGCTTGAGTCTATATCAAAATAGTCCGCAATGCCACCGCATACGCCAGCAATCATTCTATCATTTCTCGATCTGTATAGTTTTTTCATAACAACCTCCTGTTTTCTTTCCTGAGTCAATCATAACACTCAGACCATGATAGTCCGCTGAGTTTTATATTAGAATTTAATTAGAAAGAACTTGTGTCTATTATTTGAAACACACATAATTTTAACGTTTTTTCTCAGAGAAATCTAATACGGTTGCATTATACTATGAATATGAAATATCAATATGAAGACATTACGCTTTAAGACATAGATTTAAGAAAGGACTGACTTCTATGAAAAACAACAACATGTTCCCAGGCATCATCCTCATCGGATTGGGCGCTACAATGCTGGCCAACCGCTTCGGACTCATCAGCCTTGGAATAGAACTCTTTTGGCCCCTCTTTCTATTAGTTCCGGGTCTCATGTTTGAAATATCTTATTTTACCACTGGCCGAAATGCTGGGACACTGGTTCCCGGAGGTATTCTCACCGTATACGGATTGCTCTTTTTCTTTAACATTCTAACCAAATGGTCCTTTATGGATTCGCTCTGGCCCATTTTCATTTTAGGGCCTGCAGTTGGACTCTTCCAGCTTTATCTGTTTGGTGACAGATCGCGTGGTGTCCTCATTGCTTCAGCCATCCTAGGCACACTCAGCCTCGTATTTCTGTCGTTCTCCCTGTTCGGTTTTGCACTGGACTACTTGGCACCGGTTCTGCTCATCCTGCTCGGCAGTCTTATCCTCATACGGGGAAAACACCCCCACCATGGGTGCTGCAGCAAGCGCAACGGCCAATCGGGTACAGATGACGACCTGAACAAATACTATGACATGGATGATCCATTTGAAAAATAATCCTGCTTAACAAATTCAAAAAATGAAAGCCGCCTGAAGTGATGCATATCACTCAGGCGGTTTTTTATATTTCATAAGCATGTCTTACATGGGGTTCAAGATAAGGTATAAGGGCTTTGGAAACGTAGCCTACAAAGATACCTGCACCAATTGATGTCAGCAGTAAAACCGGCAAATAGGACAGTATTCTTACATTCTGCAGCATGAGCGACGCGACAATCACCTGCCCGAAGCTGTGAAAAAATGCCCCAGTAACACTTATTCCTATCATGGTAATTCTATCTCCCGCAACTTTTATGAGTAATGCCATCATGACAAGACTCAGCATGCCGCCCGTGAAGCTGTAAAGAAAGCCAGAAACGCCGCCTCCGAAGATTGATCCAATGATTACCCTCGTAATGAGTATGCCCAGCGCCTCCCTGTAGCCTAAAAGAACAACAGCCAGCATGGTAATGACATTTGCAAGTCCCATTTTAGCGCCTGGTGTCAGCATCGGCATGGGAATCATGCTCTCAGCGATGTGCAGCACAAGTGCAATCGACACAAACAGCGACCTCAGGGCAAGTCTTTTCGTACGATTCATTATTTCACCTTTTCATTTCCAAAAATTCGTGCTTCCAGTTCTCTTGCCGTTGGCGCATCGGCCAATCCGCCCAGTGCCGTTTCCTTGAGAGACGGACTCATTATTCGCCCGACTGAACGCATGGCGCTGACAACTTCATCAAATGGTACAATCGTCAGAATGCCGGCAAGTGCCATATCTGCTGAAATCACAGCATTGGCAGTTCCTATTGCATTTCTTTTCTCACAAGGACATTCTACCAGACCTGCAATGGGATCACAAACCAGACCCAGAATATTTTTAATGGTAAATGCTGCCGCTGACAGAGCAGCCGCCGGTGATCCTCCGAACATTTCAACGAGACCCGCCGCAGCCATTGCAGCAGCAGTACCCGTTTCAGCCTGACAGCCGCCTTCAGCGCCAGAAACTGTAGCATTTCTCGCAATGAGCATCCCCACTGCCGAGGCCCCCATGAGCCCTTTGACGATGGTATCCTTATCAAGACCTCTATCCATGCCGACTTTCACGAGGGCGCCAGGTAGTATGCCGCAGGACCCAGCTGTTGGCGCTGCAACAATACGCCCCATGGACGCATTGACTTCTGAAACAGCCATTGCAGCCGCTATGGCATCTGTCATCGCCGATCCAGCCAGGGGTTCATTTTTCTTTGAATAGACGCTGAGTTTGTAGGCACCGCCGCCAATCAGTCCGCCTACTGACTTAATATGCTCATTAAGACCACTTTCAATAGCCTCTTTCATAACTTCAAAGGCCTCGTTCATCGCCGCCAGTACTTCATCAGCGGATTTTTCCTTCATTTCACATTCTCTGTTTATCATAACCTCGGAAATGCTCAGGTCGTGTGCCTGACACAAATCCAGCAGTTCTGCTCCCGTATTGAATTTATATTGCATACTTGGCTCCTTATATCTGATCGATGACCCTGATTGCTTCTACGCCGACAACACGCTCACGAATGACTTCAAGAACGCGACCGTCGAGCATCTCATCGAGCTCAACGACCATAGAGGCTTCCCCGCGCTTTTCCTTCCTGGAACAGTTGAGGGAAACAATATTGATGCCCAGAGTTGCCAAAATACGCGTTACGCCGCTTATGACACCCTCTCTGTCACGATGGCGTGTCAGAAGCACCGGTTTTTCACCCGTCATATCGACAGCAAAACCGTTGACATCCCAAATGCGGATACTGCCACCACCTATTGAAGACCCGGAAAGGGTTGTCACTTCTCCATCCTTGAGGGTCATTTCTATGCACACGGAGTTGGGGTGAACGTCGCCCATGTCCGTTGGAAGAAAAACATATTCGATGCCACGTGCATCCGCTATTTCCATTGCGTCCCGGAGCCTTTCATCCCGTTCGGAAAATCCGAGTACACCCGCCAGCAGCGCCCGGTCTGTTCCGTGTCCCTTATAGGTGTTTGCAAAAGAACCGTGCAGCAAAAACCGGACAGAAACAATTTCAGAACCGGCAACCCGATTGGCAGCAAGGCCCAGTCGTGCTGCGCCAGCAGTGTGCGAACTCGACGGACCGATCATTACAGGTCCAATAATATCAAAAGCACTGTATTCAGCCATTTACGCCTCCAATTACTCATATTGTACTTCTCTCTAAATATAAAAACTCAGAGTACTTGAGTACTCTGAGTTCATTAAAATACAGGTTTGATTATTTGTCAATCCAAGTCTCGTCTCAGCATAATAAGAGACAATAATACGATAAAATCATGACAGATTTGTCTTCTCGATAAGTGATGTCAGTGCCGATTGCACGTTGTCCGATACAGAACGCTGACTATGCGAAAGTGTATCCAGCTTTGCGACTTCAGAGTTGATTTTTCCATTCTCATTGGAGATGGACTTCAGCAGGTCTGAAATCTCCTTTGCAAAGCGCGCTGTGTCATCAGAAAGCTTCTGTACTTCGCTCGCAACGACCGCAAATCCTCTGCCATGCTCACCAGCACGTGCAGCTTCAATATTCGCATTGAGTCCCAGTATTTTAATCTGATTGGTAATTTTGTTCACCGCATTGATCATCTGGTCACTTTTTTGAATAAACACGCCAGATGCTTCTGTAGATTCGTTAAGCTGTCCACTCACAGTTCCAAGAACGCCTACAGTTTCAGAAATCCGTTCAAGCTCACGTTCGAACTGAGAAGTTGTCTGAGCCACTGCATCCATTTGCAGATTCAGCTTCTCGGAAAGTACAATTTGCTGATCAACGATTGTCATCATGACTTGCGCCACATCTGACTCAATGATCTTATGTGTTTTCCCAAATTCTTCGTAAAGTGCTTCAATCACAACAGGCACGCCTGTCGCTTCTACGATTGCATCTACCCTATTTCTTCTTATTTCAGACATGTCGTCTGTATACGCTATACCTGATTTGCGAGCAAGTTCAATACCTGGTGCATCCATATTCCGATCGACCACCACTGCGATTTCAATCCCGTCAAGATCCTTCATCGCTTTGATCAAATTTGTACCGCCAAGGCCAGCGCCAACGATTGCAAGTCTCATTATACTTCCCCCCGTTTTGTTAAATTGCATTTGTATTATATCTAATCTCTCTACTCGGAACAAGATACATTAGAAATTGCATACCAGCATCACATTAATCGATGTTCCCATACCATTTACATCATATTCCAACGCATCAAAAAATCAACCCCTGATTTATAATCAGGGGTTAAAATTTCTTAATTATTCCAAACCAGCTGCAATGCGAACATTCTTCTGGTGCTTTTCATCGATTTTTCGATTTGCATGAAGCTTTGAGTCTTTGAAATGCAGGCACAGGTGCCCATCGAAGTCATTGCCCTTTACGGAGTCAAAATTGTAGCCGTAGCCATAGCCGCCGCTTCTTACATTTATGTACTGACCTTCAGGCGTATTGTCCATGCCTGCATGGGGCATTCCATTCAAGGATGCGGCAATGACCCTTCCATTAAAGTGCACGAGTACAGGCCGTCTGATCCAGCTGTATTCACCGCCCCATAAGGACTTGATGATATGCGCATCTTCCGCGGTCAGCGGTTCGACGTCGGAGTGAACGCCGCCATAGGCCGCAAGCATTTTGAAGGTTGTGCCCGTATAGAAGTCCTCGATGACAAAGACCGTCTTGCCCTTATCAATCATTTCCATGACCGTTGACCAAGGCAGGTATTCTCCAAATCGCCTTTCAGACGACTGACGCGATACAACCTGCACCTGGTTTACATAACCAAGCTGTATCATTTTTGCAATGGTTTCCATGCCAGCGACGCCATCCGCTTTGAGATTATATTTTTCCTGAAATGCCTTTACGGCCGCTTCAGTTTCTTCACCGTAAAAATCGCTAAACGTATCTGTTTCTAAACAGCCTTCCTTGTAAAGCACCTGCTGAATGAGCGCGACTTCCTGGTGGTGAACGCCTGGAATCAGCATGTCCTTGGTAATTGTGCCAAGGCTTTCAAGGGTTTCGGTTTCACCCTCTGAGTAGGTCTCAGCAAGAAAGAGACAGCCCGCCTCCTGAATGGCATGAAGCGTAAGCGTTCCCGCAATGCCATCCGCAGTAAGGCCCATGTCGGACTGGAATGCCCGAACGGCTTCTGTCGTCTGCTTTCCATAATATTCAATGGATTCATCAATATCCAAATACCCCAGCGCCATGAGCGCTTCCTGCAACTCTTTTACAGAAAGGTTCTCATTGCCGGGCTTTAGCATGAGTGTATCAATTTCACCCATCAGATTCAGTTCAAACATCTTTTCAATGGTATTTCGACCGGCAATCCCATCTGCCGTGAGACCATTGTCCTTCTGAAATGCCGTAATTGCTGCCTTGACCTGTTCGTCATAGACATCGCCCAAGGTATCCACATCCAGATACCCAGCACGTTTCAAGCCGTTTTGGATATGTAAGACATCGCTGTGCTCCACATCGAGCTCATATTTTTTCAATTCGAAATATGTATCCATTTTTTCAGTGGCAAAGGCTGCGCCCATACCTGAAAATAAAAGCAATCCCACAAGAACTGCGGTTATCCTCTTAATCATTTATAGCCTCCTGCACAATGACGTTTAAACTCGCTTATAAACAAATCTTCCTAAACTAATCTTAGCACTCCTGGTTGACATAATCAAGATAACCGATTATTACATTTCAAAAACACACATTTTTAGATTGATTGCCATTCTATCAGATCGCGTACGACCTTGGATGCGCAAATCATCCCTGCCACCGATGGTACAAAGGCGACTGAACCAGGTGTCTGTTTTCGGGGCACATCTGGATTTACATCAAGGGCCTGGGGCTTGACAGGGCTTTCATCAGAAAAGCATACATTCAGCTTCTTGACGCCACGGGCCTTCAGTTCCTTGCGCATGACCTTAGCTAGGGGACAGGTATGGGTCTTTGATATGTCCACGATTTCAAAGCGTGTCGGGTCCATCTTGTTGCCGGTCCCCATGCTCGAAATGACGGGTACATCGTGCTTCCAGCAGCGCTCAATCAGGTCGAGCTTTGACGATACCATATCAATGGCATCAACGACATAATCCCAGCTGGCACTGAATATTTCACCTGCATTTTCTGCAGTATATTTCATATCGTATACCGTCACTTCGATCTCAGGATAGATGCGCTTGACGCGCTCCTCCATAAGGCGGACCTTTGACATGCCCACTGTGTCAGGAAAGGCATGGAGTTGTCTGTTCACATTTGTAATATCCACCGTGTCAAAGTCCACAAGGACCAGATGTCCTACACCGACTCTGGCAAGTGCCTCTGCTGCAAAGGAGCCCACACCGCCAACACCGAATACGGCTACTGTTGACGCATGCAGCCTTTCAAGGCCTTCTGCACCAAATACCATTTCTGATCTGGTAAACTGATTTCTATTCATTACAACCTCCGTTCAATCTGCGCATATGACTTTACTGATTTTATGCACAGACATTAGTCTATCCTTTTTGAGCATCTTTTACAAAGGCTGTTTTTGACAATTTCACGAAGGTATCGTAGTATGCCGCCTGATCGCCAAAAGCGCACGTGAGTGGCTCAGTCAATGTGTTTACTGCTCCGACGCGGCGCCACGTCCCCTCAATTATTTTCACTGTGCCCTGCAGAATTGCAGAGTCAACCACAGCCTCACAGCTAAGGCGGCCAGTCCGCGATATGACCTCTACAGCGTCTCCCGATACAATGGCTTGCGCCTGAGCCTCCTCTGGTGAAACGTGCACCTTTGGAACCCCATCATGATTTCTGTAATGCTGGGAATGCATGGAGGACGCATCGTGTGGTGTAATCAGGCGCAGGGGGTATCCCGCTTCATTCAGCTTCCCTGGATCATAACAGGTTGTTTTTTCAAGGCCCAGCGCTGCTGCGGACTCTGACACAAACTCAAACTTCCCACTCGGTGTGTCAAAGACACGATTTGCCCAAGGAACCGCTTCAACATCAATTGCAAAAGGCGCCGTCTTCAGAGTCTCATATTCCAGGTCAAAGGCTTGTGTCAACGGCTTGAATGCCCTTTCAAAGAAAACATCGCGTTCGACATTCGGATAGGCTTCAAGCGCCAATCGTTCTGCCAGCATACGGAAGAGCTCGTACTCCCCAATCATCCCATCTGGCGCCTCAACACACTTGTTTGCATAGACCAGATAGGGAGAATACATCGATGAATATATGAAATCAGACTCTTCAAATATGCTCGTTGCAGGCAGGACCAAATCAGCCTCCCTGGCCGTGTCGGTCATGAACATATCGACTACCACGCAAAAGTCTGTCTTCTTCAGTGCCTCAATCATCTGGTCCGTATTCGGCACTTGAACAACTGGATTGGCTTTTGCAATCCAAAGGAATTCCACTTCCGGGTCACAAGCATTCAATATGAAGGAAGCCGCCTGTGCTGGCTTATAGGTTCTGGACTGAAGAGCTAGACTTTCGGACTCTGGTCCGTAGCCTTTAACATACATGGCTATGCTCTTATTCGCATAGGTAACACCGGCGCCGGATATGCCAATATTTCCTGTGATTGCGCCGAGGGCATCGATGGCACGAATATTGTTTCCGCCATTGACATAACGTTGCATGCCATAGCCAAGTACTATGGACGCAGGCTTGGCCTTTCCATATTCGTCGGCAAGACGTTCGATAACCTCAAGAGGAAGGCCTGTTCGCGCCTCGGCAATCGACATGTCAAAGGCCATGACAGCCTCAAGGTAGTCCTTGTAACCCAGGGTATGATTTTCAATAAAGGCCTGATCCACATAACCCTTTTCAATGAGTATGCGTGCCATGGAAAAGGCGAGTGCACCATCTCCGCCAGGCTTCACTTGAACATGCCAGTCTGCCATGGTTGCTGTTTTTGTTCTGAAGGGGTCAATACAAACAACTTTTCCACCATTTTTCTGCACAGCCTTAATTGCCCTGGCAAAATGTATGTTGGTCGCTGCAGGATTTCTCCCCCAAATAATCATGTACTTAGAGCCTGAAAGGTCGTCTGCGCTATGGCCTTTTGGACTTCCAAAGTCAATCTTTTGTGCTACGATTCCCGCTTTCCAGCATAGACTCCCTACAGAGCTGGGAACACTGACGCCGCCAAGATGGTTGAAAAACATTTCATCGACGGACTTGGACAGGCCGCTATAGCCGCAGTCGAATATATGCATGATTGCCTGAGGGCCGGATTTCTTCATGACATGCTTGATTTTATCCGTAATGATTTCAATTGCATCATTCCAGGTAATCTCTTCAAACCCTTCCCCTCTTTTCAGAAGCGGCGTTTTGAGCCTGTCCTGACTGTACATGCGTTCAATATGGGCACGCCCTTTACTGCATATGGCCCCACGCGTCACGGGATGCTCCGGGTCACCCTTGACCTCTATGACCTTGCCATCTTCCACCTTCACCAGAAAACCGCAGGCATCAAAGCAATCAAGCGGGCAGGCTGACCTGATAATTTTAGACATTCTCATAATCCTTTTCTATGGCTCTTTCAAATGCTTCAGAAATCCTTGCAATCAAGGGATGATCCGCCGAAGCATACACTCTTTTTCCAATTGATTTGACCGGCAAAACATGAATGGATGTCCCTGTTAAAAACACACCATCAAATTCCTCAAGGCCTTCTACTGGTATGGGACCGTTTACAAGTTCTATGCCTTCATCCGACAAGACCGCTTTCAGCTTGGCCCGCGTTATGCCGTGAAGAATATCCGACTCCGGTGCCGAGTAGACCTGATCTCCCTTCACGAGGAAGAGGTTGGAACGGGAACCTTCAGTAAGACAGCCATTGCGGTCGGAAAGAAGGACCTCAAACACGCCCGTTTCCTTTCTCATTGCGACAACGGTTTCAATGAGCTTGTTGTGATAGATTTTAGCATTGGGATTGGCACGCTCTGAGCTCAGTATTTCCGTATCCACGCCCGCTGCATAGGTTTCTTTGTCAGGATAATAGCTTTCAATAGGAAACATGCACCACGAACAGGTTGGATGCCCAATGTTCCAGATGACGATTTTTATATTTTGGTTCTTAATGTGCTCTGCCATGACCAAATCATGAAAATGCAGGTTTATTCCATCAATCCACTCTGGCATCTTTTTGTCTTTGAGCAGGATGCCAAGAGAATCCTTCAGCCTGTCCAAATGGGCCTTAAGAAATACAGCCTTACCGTCACGGATGCGAATCACTTCGTAAACCACCGGATTTTCGACCGACTGATTGCGTATCTGATTTGGAATATGTTCGAGTATACCATTAAAAATCCACCACTTGCTTGAGGTTTCAATTTTCATGTGCACACCTCCTGAGTGTCCTCGTTATTTACTGGCGCAGTTGCAAGCGCCCTTCATTTTGTATTATAGTACATAATTCTCTAAAGTATGCTGCATTCCTTCAATATCCTTGTGCTTAAAAACAAATAGGACCAATGAAAATCCTCCTTAAAATCGAAGGCCTTTTCATTGGTCTATTTTAATACAAAGCACTGCTGCGTCATTTTCTTAAAGCGCAGCTGATTATATGACAGGGTCCCTCTAGGAATCTGTACGTATGGCTTCAAGAGCCGAAAGACGCATGGCCCGTCGCGCCGGATAGTAGCCCGAAAGGACTCCGACAAGAATTGAAAAGACCAAGCTCAGTCCAATCAGCCACAAGGGAATGACCGATATACTTGATGCATCTCCGTATCCGCCGTTCATGAAGTTGAAGCCGATATTGTTAATGAGTTTTGAAATGCCAATACTGAGCACAATGCCCACTAGGCCTCCGAGAAGACCAATCAGACCTGCCTCAAAGAGAAATAGCCTTTTGATGTCCTTGAGTTCGGCGCCAAGCACCTTCATGACTCCGATTTCACGTGTCCGTTCATAGATGGACATGATCATGGTATTGGTGATTCCCAGGGCCGCTACAAAGAGCGATACCGCCCCAATACCTCCAAGCACAGCCTGTATGCCTGCCGATGTCTGCTTCATGTTTTCAAGAATGTCCGTCAGCGACCAGGCTTCGAGACCCAGGGCCTTGATTTGTTCCTGAACCTCTTTCACGTTCTTCATGTCATCAACTTTGACCTTAACGCTTTCGTACTTGTTTTCATCGTCATCGCGTCGTCTTCTGTCATTGGTGTCACTATTCTTATTTCTGCGGGCGACTTCCTCCTGGATTTTTGTAAGCTGGTCAATATCCATATAGGCATTCCAGTTGTATTCGCCATTGCTTTCGGCTAAAATGCCTACCACGTTAAGCTTTCTTCCCCGTGGCCGACCCTCTCCGCCGTACTCTTCATTCAAAATCATTTTTATATTGGTGTTCATCAGGTCAATATCGACGGGCTCCCACCTTCTTGACCGAGACTTGGGATCATAAAACTGCTGGCTCACTTCCTGACCGAATACAATTTCATTTTTCCCTAGCTTTTCTGGCAGTCTTCCCTGCTGAGTGAGAAAGTCAAACTCCGGCATGGCGTCCACATCGACACCATTGATTGAAATTCCAGCCTCATAGCGCCCAGCAATCAAATCCACATATACATTCATAAATGGCATCACAGCTGAAACATGGTCAATATCACGCATAAGCTCCACTGCCTTGTCATCTAGGGCAATCTTCTTCTGCGGTCCGCTTTCCTCTTCTTCGTCACCCCAGCGATCCCATTTGGGATAAACATCTATGAGTGTCAGACTGCCCATGTCCTCCAGATTCTTCATGAAGGTTTCCTGCATGCCAATCCCAAGGGAAAGCATGACAATGATTGAAGCTGTCCCAATAATAACGCCAAGTACCGTCAGGAATGTTCGTGCCTTTCGTCTCCAAAGGTTTCTGAGTCCCATCGCGATTAAATCACGACTATTCATCATCTTCCTCCATTGCCAGAAGCAGTGCGGCCTTTTGCTTTCTACGTCTGATTATGAACCATGCACCGCCGCCCAGCACTACCACAGCAAGTACGACATAACCCCATGCCTTGGAACCGCCTTCGCCGTCTTCCAGCATCATGTCGTCTCCAAAGTCACCGCCTTGATCCATATCCCCTTCAAATGATGTGTCAAAATCCGACATGCCGCTTGCATAGAAGCTGAAAGGCCTTTCAACCGTTGACGGATTGCCAAGGGCATCTTCAAAGGTAAAGACGATGTTTCCAGTGACCTCGCCCTCTTCTTCGGGAATAATGGAAGCCATGAAATAATCACTGCTTCCCGACTCAAAATTGCCCACAAAGTAAGTGCCGTCCTGTGATGTGAAATCGCCTTCAAGCTTTACGAACATGTTGTACATGTCAGAACGTCCCATATTGTAGAACTCAAGCTCTACGTCTGACGGAGAACCCACAAAGGCATCGAATGGTGCTGCCACGTCTCCTGTTTCCAGTCTTACAGGCTGTGATACTGAAATACCAAGACTCTCTTCTTCCTTGAAAGGCTGTTCTTGAGCGTCGTATGCATTCCCCTCACCGTCTTCATATTCCATAACCAGTTTCAGGTTATGGGTTTTCACCGCTGCATCCCGCTTTGTTTCAATTGGCAGAACGTACTCATAATAGCCTTGCCGCTCTATGCGCTCTATGAAGAAAGAGCTTGAGCTGTCAGCAGGACTGAATACACCTTCCTCAGAACTCACGGATACCTTGATATTCTTGACAAGATCATCTGAGCTCGTATTGAAGAATTTGAGGTGAAGATCAAACACCTCACCCGCCATGACTGCATCCCCTTCAAAGGAATAGTCATCTACGAGTATTTTGGGTCTTCCAAGTCCGCTCCTGCCATCTACACTGACACCGGCGTATTCCTTAAAATCCCTTTCTGTATCATCTCCAGATGCGTTATATTTTATGACCAAGTTGATAGGATAATGCTCAGTTTGCATGTCTTCTCCAGCAGTCATAACAAATAGAAACGGTTCTGTCTGACCAGACTTCATATCTCTTATGATTTGTACCGGTTTTGACTCAGGAATGAATCCATCAGGATAATCTACCGATATATCAACGAACTCAGCTTCGACGCCAGATTTGTTTTCCAATACACCCGAAATTTCAAATGAATCCCCAGCATTAACCTTATCTGGTGCAACCAGATCATTAACCACCAGCTCAACCGCTTTCGTGTCATTTCCTTGAACTGGAATATAAATATATGATGTTCTCGTATATTCCGCACCAACATCATCGTCATACTTCAAAGTGACTTCTAGTTCATATTCATCTGTTTTCGTACTTTTCGAAGGTTGAAGATAAAAATAAACCAACTGCTCATGATTCGCTTCAATTTCATCGATTGCTTGAATATCCATACCCTTATAAATATGAAGACCTTCCGGCGAAAATCCCGAAAGCGAAGCCCTGATATTATGGGCATTGCTTGTTCCTCTATTTCCGACAGTAAGAACAACAGCCTGATTTACACCATCATGTGTTAGTGGTGTTTGTGTCATTCTATAATCTACAACACCAACTAGGGGCTCAACTTCATCATTGATAATTCTTATGTAGACGGAATCGGTCGTCCTGTATGTATCGCCAGGCAGACTTTCGTATTCAATTTCCAGTTCGATTTCGTAAACCTTTTCTTTTGCTGTAGGCGAAATCAATGGTTTAAAGTACGGATTCGCACCTTTATCTGTGATTTTATCCACTTTCGTCCATGGATTTGTATCAGTGAAAATGAAAGGCAACGAGTCTAGGTCACTAGAAATGGCTACCGTTATATTTACTGCAGTTTTATCATCTGTTACAAGCGGAACACTAATGCGCGCTTCCTGACCTGCATAGACTTCTTGTATACCTGCAGTTATATCTACATGTACATTAGGATCAATGCTTTCAGCTGAGTAAACAGGCATACAAGCGAATATCAATTGAAATGTCAATACCCATAACATACTCCGTTTAAGACTCCTGTTCAATTTCATGTTCAACATGAACGTACCCCCTAATATCTTCTGTCTTTTCTTCGATTTTTTCAACGTCGCCATCGAGTATATATACAACCTTGTCAGCAAATCTTGCGACTTCCTTATCATGGGTTACAATAATCAGTGTCTGGTTCTTGCTTCTCACCATTTGAAGCATTATCTGAAGTACTTCAGCAGAGGTTTTGGAATCCAGATTGCCTGTGGGTTCATCGGCAAAAATTATTTCTGGCGATCCCATAAAAGCCCTGGCAATACCCACACGCTGCTGCTGACCACCAGACATTTGTGTCGGCTTGTGGAGCATATATTTTTTAAGTCCTACAGCCTTCAGCATTTCAAGCGCCTCCCTATCCCGCTTGGCTTTGGACACCTTCCTGAACATCAGGGGCAGACTGACGTTTTCAAGCGCAGTCAACGATGACAGCAGGTTGTAGGACTGAAAAACAAACCCCACATGCTTCTGTCTAAGTTTTGCGAGCTGCTTTTCATTCATGGTCGTAATTTCATGCCCCTTGACCGCGATTGTGCCCTTGCTTGGTTTCTCAAGCCCAGCCATCATATTGAGCAGGGTTGATTTTCCTGAACCAGACGGGCCGAGTATGCAGCAGACCTCTCCCTGGAAAATATCCAGCGTCACTTTATTGAGCGCAATAACCTTTTCGGTTCCAATTCTATATACTTTTCTAAGATTTCTAATTTTTAAGGCGATTTCCCGTTCCACGAATCCGCCTCCCTTCTGTAACGATTGCTGTGACCTGCAGATGCAACACAAATTGAAGGCGTTCACGGAACACCTTCAATAATATGGTAACACAATTATGGGATTGTATGGGTTACAGTATAGCTAAAAGCTGTGTCCATCCTGTGTCTAAAGATGGTAGGGAAGTGTGAAAATCAGGCACAGCTCTTCATGGAGCACGCTGCTGATTTCTATGTTTCCTTCCAACTGGGTAACCGCTTCGAAGACCAGCGCCATACCCAGACCTCTCCCAGATACAATGTCACTTTCCTGCTTGACAGACACTTCAGGCGAAAAGACATGGCGCAGCAGGGTTGGTCTATCCATGGCATTTACCTCTTCAAGACTCAGATTTGTCGCTTCTGCAACACTCAGTTTCAGTTTTTCAAAATCCACGCCCGCGCCATCATCCGTCATTTTGATAACAATGTTGTCAGCCACCTTCTCAATGTTTACTCGGATTGTTCCAGCGCGCGGTTTTCCTCTTTCATAACGCAGCTCCGGCTTTTCAATGCCATGGTCAACCATATTGCGAAGCACATGTACAAGGGCTTTTGAAAATCCGGTGTACTCACTTAAATCCACCAGGAACTTGCCGCCATCGATTTGGAGGGGGTTGATTTCTTTCCCTATGCTTCTGCCTAGCAGAACCACATAGTCAATATAACCTTCGAATATTTTTCTAAAAGGATGGTGTTTCTCTGTGTACAGATTCCTGACAAGCACCTCTGCGTCCTCACCTAAAGTTTCTTCCAGCACAGTTACGACTTCATCAATTTTCATTCTTGAAAGTCGAACGGTATCTCTGTATTCATAAATATCAATGCCTTCATTCTCATAGATTTTTCTAAGTCGCGTATCTAAAACCTCAATCAGCTTGCACTGATGAATGTATTCTTTTAGGACTGCAGTCGTCTTCCACGCCTGGTCCATTATGTCCTGTTCCATCTCATGCACATAGGCAATCACCTCTGAAAACCCGTACATGGAAAGCTGACCCTTGAAGTTGTGCAGCGACTTCATCACATTTTCCTCAAGCGCCTGCACATCTGTCTGCCCCTCAATAAAATACTCACTCTCCAGATTGCAGAAGAGCTCGATTCGATTATATATTCGCCAAAACTCCTGGGCATAAAGGACAATTTTCATATTGGTCCAGTTTTCCCGCGCTTCCACTTCAATCTGATTCATGAGTGATTTTTCATAGGATACGTCAGTCATGATGACCATAACCTGCTCCTTAAAATGCGTTTGAATCGGTTTATACTCGATTTTAAGTTCTCGGTCCTTGACACGTATGGACTCAGGCAGCACACTCAAATAGCTTTCTCTTCGCAGGGCACTTTTCTCACCCAGGGCACGCTCTACTGCCAGACACAGCATAGAGACCGTTTCGCTCTGTGCTTCACCAATGACTTCCCAGAAGAGTTGGCCAGCCAGGTCCTGGCCCAAATAAACCTGCGACAGGTTGCTGTAGCCCACTTGAATTCTTGATGCACTATCCAGGGACAGGAAGGCCTGACCAGAGTGGTCCAGCAGTAATTTGATATCTTCAGTCCGTTCGTTGACCTTGCTGTCCAGCTGGGCATTGAGTTCTTCAAGAGACTCCTTGGTCTGAACAAGTTCAAAATTCTTGCTTTGAAGCTTGAGCGCACTACGCTTCAGAGCATCTGCCAAATCAAGATTTACGCTGAAGGTCTCAGAATATCTCAGTCCCAGCACAAGGGCGTGGAAGAAGATAAAGAGAAAAAGACCGAAATTTGAAAACTGTTCATTGAACATGTCAAAGAAATTGGTGAAAAACACCAGCAGGGACAGATATATGCCCGCGACGGTCATCTTAAGGCCTCTTGAGCCGTTTCTCATATGAAATGCCAGCATGATCATGGAGTACATGAAAATTACAATACCTACAGCAATATAAGTATAGATAAACCAAATGTAATTTGGACTGGACACCATGACCGCCCTCGCCGTAAACGTAAGCAGCAGCATGACCTGAAGCAGTCTTTCAAAGGGTGTGTCCTGCCTTTTCACATCAAGCAGAATAATGTATCTGAGCATAAGCAGAATTGTTACAGAGGCTAAAAAATACCCCATCTGTCCCATGGCATACCAGTCCAGCTTTGGAAAGACACCGTAAATTGCGCGTTCCCCAAAAAAAGTCAGGGTAATGGCGAGAAATATGGCAAACAGACCAAAGTGCAGTGTGGACTTCTCCTCTTTTCTAATTGAATAAACAGCAATATGATAAGCACCAGTGAGTATTGATATTGCAATGATCATATACTCCTGCAAATGGCTGTTGACCTGCCTTTGCATAATCTGCTCCGGCGAGCCGATAATCAGAGGTTTGCCAATTCCGATGTATGAAAAATGATAATTTGCAACCTGAATAACCACCCACGTGTTTTCGTCAAATGGCGGGAGTATGACACGCTGCGGTGTCATATGGGGCAAAAAGACTTCCATGCGCGGGTCAACACGCCCATTGCTAGCCAGAAGCTTTCCGTCTACCCAGAGTTTGTATGCACTGCTGATGACCGGGATTTCCATTGCCACAATCTGTGATGCTTTGGGCGGATTCATTTCAAAAACATAGGTCCCGTATCCATGGGCACCAAAGGTCTTGATGGGCAGATGCTTGTCCACGCGAACAAACTGCACATTTTCCATTTCATCTTCGAGCAGTTCGTCATCATATAATATTTTATCTTTAAAATAGGCAAATTCTCCGCTTATTTGCGCTGGCCCGCCAGATGAAAAATTATAGTCCGCAATATCCAGCTTTCCCTCAGTGGCGACGATTGTGTTCAGGCCAACATTCTTATAGGGAATACTCAGAATGAAAACGCCAAAGCCAACCAACATGATTGTCAGCAGCCAGACAAATTTGTATGTCGGTTTCATACCAATCACCTCTATCAGAAATTGTACCCATCGTAGGCCGCAGCAATCCACACTTTTGAATTGTCTGTGGAATTGAACGGCCTGCAAGTTGACCGGACGCCTTTGCCTTTTCCTAAAATCAAAAAGACCCCGAATCTGATGATGATCCAGGGTCTTCAATATATCATTTATGCGTCTTAACGCTTACCGAGCTATAGCTTTATGCATACGTGCCTGAGGTTTGCACGACGCTTTAAATGGTTTTTCAGATGGTGTTTTTCTGATTTTAAGATTTATTTCAATTTGGTCAAATTTAAATTTCATTATGTTTCCCCCTAAGCAGCGCTTCTTCTTGTTTTCAAGTGCGCATTCCCGCTTGCACTCGCCTTCGTGTGTCGTCTCTCATGATGGTGGTAACCAAAATATGTTATCAGCTGACATTGTCCTTTTACCCTAGCCTTCATGATGACCCCCTCTCTGGCGCTTAACGGCGCCTCTTATGCACCAAAGAAATAGTCTGTGTTGACTTTCTCCTTAGTCTTGTCGTAGTGTTTGATTGCCTGCTGATTTTTGTAAACACGCTCAGCAGCATTCATATTTGTAGTTCTTTTTTTTCTGATTTCTACACGTACTTCTAGTTTGCCTACGTTCATTCTCATGAAAAGTCCCTCCATTTTCTGTCTTTTTCAAATTCTCTCTTTGTCTTCTCTGTTTTCACCGCTACCATTATTGGGATATTATCCTGCAATCACCTTAATCACTTGAAATCCCTCCTTTTCAAGTTTTGCTATGTGAATACACTAAGTGTACTTCCTTCTTCATCCATTTCATTCTTTAAATGTAAGTTGTGTATAAAAAAAGCCCGCAGACAGTGTCTGCGGGCTTGTTGGCACAAAAAACCCGTAGGAACAGACCTACGGGCAATCATTGAAAGGGGTTGTATAAGAAAAAGTCTATTTTTCTTCCGATCCAATATTAAACATATCGCAGGTCGCGCACTGTCCAAATGATGTAATTGTTCTTCCTAGTGTTCCATGATCCGTAAAATCGGCTGTAATAATTTGTGGTGTAGTTAATTTAATCATGTTGCGACCTCCTTTCGTCTAATATTTTAATCTTCATGGGTAGTATATAACCCACTCCTCCTAAAGGCAAACAATATATTCCTTTTGTAAACGTTTTGTAACACACGTGATATATTCTGTTAACATTAAAGATTTTTTAATTGCTTGTTCATTCAGGTCCATTTCATGCGCACCCCTTGAAATGGCTAGTGTAATCTTAGCTCTTTTCAGATATAATAGTATGTGACACATGTATTGACAAAAGGGGCACTATGAAAGTTTAAGAATACGGGGGACAAGAATGAAAAAATTCGATTTGCTTGAAAAACGACAGGAACTGAATGCAAATCGCGTGCGAGATACACGTGAGACAACAGGAATGCGCATTACGAAAATCGGCGTAGGCTCAGTAGGCGGTTTCATGCTTTGGTCTGCCTGCTCCACAGTTCCCATGACCAGTCTTGCACACAATATTGTAAATGCGGTAATCGCTGCTTCTGTACTCTCTTACCTATGGTTTTCAGGTGCAATCAGACCTAGAAAGTAATGACCCTGAAGCATAAATGACTAAAAAATGATAAAGGATGGCTTCTTTCCCTATTACCGGGTAAGATGCCATCCTTTTTTACTCTACCTGCTTGCGGTTCATTAAGTAATGGTTGATTTCAGCACCAAACAGCAGAATGATGCTGGAAAGATACAGCCATACCATCAGTACAATAACGGCTGCTATGGACCCGTAGATAATGGTAAAACGGCTGAAATTCTGTACAAAATATGAAAACGCAAAAGAAATCGTCAACCAGCCAATCAGAGAAAACAGTGTCCCTGGAAGCGCCCGCCTGATTCCGATTCTGGTATTTGGAAAAACAACGTGCACAGATCCAAAGACGATGGTCAGAAAGCCCAGAACCCATACCCACCGCACCGATGTGAAAAGACTTACGAAAAGGCTCGGTATATAAAAGTATTTCCCAATAAAAGCAAAGACATCCTTGCTCATGCTGGGAAGTACCAGAGCAAAGGCTATTGCCAGCGCAAAGAGAAAGGTATAGAACATGCCCAGAAACCGCGTCGAGAAATAGCCCCGCGTCTCTTCGACCTCATAGACAATATTCAGTGCGCGCATGAGTGCGTTTATGGATTTCGAAGCCGTCCATAGGGCCGCAATGATTGAAACGGAAATGACGCTTGTTGATCCCGAAGCGGCAATGTCTGTAATGTAGTCCTGTATGATTTTTGCAGCAGCCGGGGGCATCAGACGCGCGAGGTTGTTCATCATCCACAGGTTCTCTATGGAAAACCAGCTGATTAGGGCCACCAGAAATATCAGGAAGGGAAAGAGTGACAGCATGAAAAAATATGACATTTGGGCACTGAAGGCAGTTATGTGATGCACGCGGTACCTTCTGCGCATTTCGCTTATGAAGCTCAGGGTTGTATAGAGTCTGCCCATGATATCCCTCCTATTTATTAACATTGTATCCTTATTTCCTTATAATTTCATTAAAATTTGCTCGTTTCGTTGAAACTCCATATCCTTAGGAGGTATGATTAAGGTAGACTTCCATTTGCTTATGCACTGGAATAAAGGAGGATATTTATGGGAAAAAGACTATCCATGCTCCCGCTGCTCGTTGTCATCGTGGCAATAGGAGTATTCGCAGGGTCACAAAGTTTTTACGTACTTGAAAATGCTGAACAGGCTGTTATCGAAAGATTCGGTCAGATGGTGAATGTCGTTGGAACACCAGGTCTGAACTTCAAACTGCCCTTCATCGACAGAGTCCGCATAATCAATACCAACAAAATCTATTCAGTACAGTATGGTTACCGTCCTGAAAACGATGCCACACCAAGTTCAGAGCCACAATATCTTGATGTAGAAGATGAACAGCTGGTACTGACCAAAGGCTCTTTCCTCGTTAACATCGGTGCTGTAATCCAGTACAAGATTACCGATGCACCCGCTTATCTTTACAACGTTGACGACCAGTCAGGCACACTTCGTCTGGCATTTGAAAGTGTTCTACGTAGAAACATCCAGGATCAGGACCTTGAAAACGCTCTGATCAACAAGGATTCCATTGCAAGAGAGATCCTTCCAGAGCTTTCTGCAAAAGTAGCTGACTACGGCCTTGGCATTACGATTCTTGATGTCAAGTTCACAGACGTACTGCTTCCTGGCAAGGTTCAATTCGCTTATGACGATGTAAACATTGCGGAAAACGAAAAGGCAGAGTTCAAGTCAAAAGCCGAAAAATACACAAACGAACAGCTTCCTGGCGCTCGTGCGGAAGCATACGACAGAATCCAGAAAGCTGAAGCCTATAAGGCAGAGAAGATTTCACAGGCCAAAGGGGATGTTGAAAACTTCCTGCAGGTCTACGAGAAATATGTCTCAGCTAAGGACATCACGAAAAAACGTCTCTATATTGAAACTATGGAGACTATCCTATCTAAGGTTAAGCAGAAGTATATCATCGATATTGACGGAGATGGAACAGTGAAGTACTTGCCGCTCAATCCCGGGTCAATCAATCAGTAGACTGCTGCCAGATAAGGAGGAATAATAATGGATAATAACAACAATCGCGGTCCGGGTCCGGATCTTAAAGACGAATTCACTAAATTCCGTGAGCAGTTCAAGAGTCAGGCATCTGCCCACAAGCAAACTGCAAATCCAGAAGATGTTAAGAAGAAGCGAAAAAGAAACCTGCGCTTCACTGGATTTGTTCTCATTCTCATGGCAGTGCTCATGAGTGCAAGCAGCTTCATATACATCGTACGTGAAGACGAAGTCGCTACAGTAAGAGAATTCGGTGACGTAAAAAAAGTTATCGTTGACAGAAATAACATTGACGCAGAGCTTCAGAGCAAGCTGGATAAAAACTTCCAGAACGTTCAAATTGTAAAGGACAAGGGACTCTTCTTCAAGATTCCGTTTATCACAACGGTTGAAAAAGACACCTCAAAGCTGATTACTTACATTTCCAATTACGCCAATATCAATACAAGAGATAAGATCAAGTACGAAATCAAGATGTTCGCACAATGGGAAATCACACATCCAGGTCTTTACCGTTCGTCATTTGGCGGCACTTCAAACCTGGTGAATCAGGCAAATCGTCTTATAGATGAAGTCGGTTACGCACTTGTCATCCAAAGCATCAACTCATTGAACTCGAATGACTTCCTGCAGGACAAGGAAGTTCTCGGCGCAAACCTTGACGAGGTTATGGTTGAACTGAATGCCAAGCTCGCTCAAAAGGGTATTGCTGTACGCGATATTGAAGTCTACCGTACCATTCTGCCAGAGTCAAACATTGAGTCCACACTGCAGAAAATGGTCGCGGAACGTGCTGCAATCGCACAGCAGAAGCGTTCAGAAGGTCAGGAGCTTTACCAGAATACAGTGGCAGATACAGACAGAGAAGTGGCCCAGATCATAGCAGAGTCCATTGAGACCAGCGAAAAAATTCGTGGTGAAGCGGATGCTACGGCACTTGAAATCTATGCAAACGCATTCAGTGTAGACCCTGATTTCTACCAGCTTTGGAGAACACTCAAGTCTTACCAGACAACCATTGATGAAGACACTGTCATCTACATGAACAGTGACAACGAATACCTGAAGCTTTTCAACAGCGGTGAGTAGTCTCGAACTGTTGTAACAGGTATCCTGCAATTAAAACCCAAACACCCCCTCTGCAAGCTTGCAGAGGGGGTGTTTTAATTTCATCTGTATAACTCAAATTTATACCTTTTTCATAATAAAGTGTGGAAACGAAATATTCAGTTCAAAGCTCACACTTAAGAAAACAAGCCAAATAGGTATATTTCTACTCACTCATAATTGGTATTTCTATAACACTTTCTTCGATTCCAAAGTATACGGTCTGTGTTGCCAGTTGACTATCAGATACACTTGACCATAACTTATCAGTATTACTGTGAACATGGTATGCAGGGAAATTTGATGACGAAATATATACTCTTATCCTTGATCCTTTACTCAATTGCCATGCAGTATCCCACATATCAATTTTTAACTCAACGCGCTCGTTAGCTAAATAATCTTGCTTTCCTTCCGCTCCATTTCTAAGCAAGATAGAAGTTGCACCATCAACAATATTAAAAACTCTCCCGTCTTCGAATTCTTCACACACCTTAATCGTAAAACATGTATCCGCAGCACTACTACTTACCATCAATTTTACTTTGATTTGTCCAGCAATTATTATTGGCGCATCTAGCTTATTGCTTACAAAAGCTAATACATCATTTCTATCTGAATAATCAGGCTGCAAGCGAGCACCATGAGGCGTATTACCTATATTACTTGCCCAGGCTAAAAGTGCACCTCCACCATGCGTTTTAATTGGGTTACTAGGATCATATGTAAAGGAAATATCACCAGTATTGGGTTTAATTGTGAGTTCCCCCTTTTCAGTAAAATAGTAGATTATTCTTTGACTTTGAGGAGGCCATTTTTCAAGTGTTTGCCATCTATTATTACCAATTATATAAACCTCTGATGATAATTCCTTACTTTCCGATTTGTTTTTCAACTTGGAATCAAACCACTCTAATGCCAATTTGATTTTTGCCGGTCCAAACTTATTAGCCATAGGATAATTCAATTCTCCTGGCGTTCCTGAACCGTGATCCCACGGACCAACTACGAGTCTGCTCTTTTTTCTAATCTCATCATTCAAACTTCGATAACCTAATAATGTTCCATCAAGATGATGATCAAACCATCCTGCGACAACACAAATTGGTATGTCAATTCTTGCAGGTATATGCCTCAACAATTCCCATATTCCATCTTTCCAATAAGAATCACTTCTATAACTTTTAGAGATATAATTTTGATAAAACGGTAACGATTCACCCAGTAATTCAACATCCATCTGGTTATGAGGCTTAATCTTTAATGCCTCTTCATAAAGTTCTCCGATAGGTCGATCTGTAGTAATTCCACAAAAGTTTAAAGCCCACGAAGTATATATATCATGTCTAAACATACCATTCATATACATTTGCCTATAACGATCCACACCAAAGTTCTCGATATACATTGTCTTGACTTCTTCAGGTAACGAATCTGCGATTATCCATTGCGTATATGCTTGATAAGAATTACCAAATGTAGCAATGTTTCCATTTTGCCACACCTGTTCAGCGACCCAATTTAAAGTATCAATACCATCCTCCCTTTCGTTGTCAAACGCTTCCCATAAACCTTCCGAACCACATGTGCCTCTACATCCTTGTACAACAAGGACGTATCCTTGTTGTACAAGAGGCAAACTCATAGTAGTTAACATTTCTATAGCTTGTGGGTAAGGTGTTCTCATGACAAGACATGGCCAACTATGGCCCTCAGAAGGAACATAAATATTTGTTAACAGGCGAACACCATCTCTCATGTTCACTTTTTCAGTAAAATAACCGCCTATTTGATTCAGTGGATCTGGCAATGCATCCTCTATCATTTTAAATAGTTGACTTTGTGCTTGGTTCATTTGAATTTCTTTAATTATCGCCATGTAGCATCTCCTGTATTTTATTCCATTACTACATTCCTTAGATTATCACTTGCGATTTTGTTTTAACTTGAACATTGCATCTTAAGGTTTAGGTTAATTTTGGGGTATGAGAAATTTGCGTGTTCAATTTTAAACCGTTTCTGTAGCAAGCTCAGGTTTTTTCTGACCCGCAAAACGCGTCTGAACATTATACAGCGCACTGTATATGACAGGAATGACCACCATCGTTAGAACTGTCGAAACGAGAAGTCCTGACATGAGTGCAATGGCCATGGGTGCAAAAAGACTGCTGCCCCCTATTGCCAGTGGGAACAGACCCATTACGGTCGTCATGGCACTCAGAATGATTGCGTTGAATCGTTTGTCCACGGCATCCTTGCAGGCTTCATTGATTGGCATACCCAGCGCAATGGCGTCGTTGATATACTCAATCAGCAGAATACCATTCTTAACAACAAGACCAATCAGGGCGATGATTCCTAGAAACGCAGTGAGGGACATAGGCTGATTCAGAATGTACAGCCCCGCCACAGATCCAATCAGAGAGAGTGGAATCGTCAGGAGTATGACCAGAGGCTGCGTAAAGGAACCGAACTGGACTACCAGAATCATGTAAATAAGGGCAATTGCAAATATTGCAAGCATGCCAATCACACCAAAGTTCTCGCCAATATCCTCCCGTTCGCCGGCAAAGACAATATCGACGCCTGTCTTATTGATATTTGGAACAATTTCATTTTCAATGCGTGTCTCGAGTGCCGCAGAGTCGTAACCAAGCATTGGGTCTGCCAGAATCGTTACCGTCATTTCGCCATTGAAGCGGTTGATCTCATCTGTCTTCGTTGAGTAGGTCACATCGGCATACTGCTTAACAGGAACTTTCATATCTGTCATGCTTGATTTGACCATAAAGTTGGACAGTTTTTCCGGTGTATCAATATCCGACTCGATTCGGACATCGTACTCATTTCCATCTTTTCTGAAAACCGTAGGTGATGTACCATATAAAGCCATGTTCACCTGTCTTTGAACATCATAGTTTGTAATGCCCATCATGGTTGCCCGCTCTGTATCAAGGGCAAGATTGAACTGAAGTGTTTCCGGTTTGATATCGTCACGGATATTTGTGACACCCTCAACACCCTCCATTTGACCTTCAATTTCAGCGGCTACCTCCTTCAGGCGGTTATAGCTCTCGCCACTGATGCGCATGATGATCTTGGCATCAGCCGGTGGGCCATTTTGAAGGAGGTTGACCTTGGCCTCACCCGATACGAGGGATGCATCCAATTTTTGCTGCAGATAGTCTGCAAATTCAGTTCTGTTGTCAAATCGTTTTTCACCTTCAGCTGGGTCCAAGTCATATTTCACGACCATTTGTGCAAAGTCAGCGGATGGTGTCGGTGTCATCATGGAAATGAAAAACTTTGGCATGCCACTGCCAATGGCTACCGTATAGCTTGAAATTTCAGGTTCAGATGAAAGGATTTCTACAACATCGTCAGCCATACGTTCAGTCGATTCAATATCGCCTGAAACTTCATTGTTCATTTCAATATAGAGAATGTCTTTCTCCACATAAGGGAAGAATTCTGATGGAAGCAGTGGCATGAGCACCTTCATGACAAAGATAAATACGACAATGACCAGTGCTGCGGTTCTGCCCTTGTATTTGAGGCCTGAGTCAAGCATGCTCGAAAAAGTCTTGCGCAGGATACCCTGCTTGTCACTTTTCTTTTTAGTCGGTCTAAATATCCACTGTCCAAGAACCGGCATGACAAACATGGCGACAGCATATGACGCAACCACAGAAATAATCAGAACCAGGGGAATGGATATGAGGAAGGATCCAGCAGCGCCCGGCATGCCCATCAGAGGCGAAACTGCCGCAACTGTTGTCAGTGTAGCTGTAAATACTGGAACCGCTGCTTTTTTCACTGCATTGATGGATGCAGATGTATTGTCCTCACCACTATCAATATTCACCTGAATGCCATCACTGATGACAATGGCGTTGTCAACAAGAATCCCCAGCGCAATAATCAGTGCCGTAAGAGACATTTGGTGAATGTAGATATCCATACCGTACATTGCTGCGAATGTAAAGAGGATGGAGAGTGGAATGGCCGTTGAAACGACAATGGCATTTCGCGCCCCCATGCCGAAGAATACGACAACAATTACCAGAATAACGCCCACCAATAGGTTCATCATGAAGTCGTTGACCGATGCGCCTACATCCGATGGCTGGTAAATGATTTCTTCCACCTTCAAATCTTCAGGCAGGGTGTTTTTCACCTTGTCGAGGGCCGCCCTAACGTCATCTCCGATGATAACTATATTTTTTCCGGACTCAAAATAGCCTGTCAGAAGAACCGCATTTTCTCCATTCTGCTTATATTTCTCTGCATTCTCCTCCAGGGCGAACTCTACGCTTGCAATATCTTTAAGCCTTAGTGCAGATCCATTTTCAGACGATATCATGATAATGGTATTTCGAATATCATCCAGCTCTTCAAAGGACCCTGTCGTTTCAACGTTAATCCGCGTTTTGCCGTTTTCAAGGGCACCGGATGGAATTTCAATATTTTGCATTGTCAGAATCGAATTGACATCTTCTATGGAAAGTCCAAGTACATTCAGTTTTGCAATATCAATATCAACACGAACTTCCTTATTGAGCTCACCCTCAACATCAAACTTGGAGATGCCTTCAATCTTTGATAGCTCTTTCTTGAACTGATCCCCAAAGGATGCAAGCTGCTCATATGTGTAGTTGTCGCCAGACAAACTGATCAGAATACCTGCAGTCGATATCAGGTCTGTGTCGATAATGCTGTCAGCAACACCCGACGGCAGATTGGACTGGGCGTCAGCCATTGCATTTCGCACATCCTGCATGGCCTTGTCATTGTCCGCATCATCGTTGAACATGACAATCGTAATGCCCATGCTGCTCTTTGCCGTACCACGTATTTCATCGACGTTGTCGAGCTCTTTCATTTCATCTTCAATCTTCTTGAGAACGAGTTCCTGAACATCCTCAGCGCTTGCACCGGGATAAGGGGTGATAATCATTGCCACAGGCACTGAAACATCTGGATTTTCCTGGCGCGGAAGATAGTAGTATCCTAAAGCACCGCTGAAGGCAAAGACAAGTACCAGAAACAGCGCAATTGTACGTTTCTTTATTAGAAGTCGTATCAGCTTCTCCATGTTTTACACCTAATTAAGCCTTTCTATTGCTCAGTAACAATTTCTACTGCTGTTCCATCCGTCAATTTCTTGATTCCAGCCACCACAATCTGATCGCCATCTGCAAGGCCACTAACCTCGGCCTCAAAGCCTGTAACATTATCAATCATTAATGTTTTCTTAAATGCTCTTCCGTTCTGAATGACATATACATACTGTTCTCCGTCAGACATGATGCTTTCAAGCGGCACCCAAATGCCCTGCTGATTATCAGTCTCAAACTTCACATCCACGATTTTGCCCAGTCTTATTTTTTCATTATCCGTACGAACCTTGACTAGGAAGGTTCTCGTGTACTGATCCGGCATATCATTGATTTCGGCAATCTCACCGCTAATCTCTTCTCCGTCGATTTGAAGATATACATGTGTGTCCATGTCTACAAACTCAATATCATCTTGGGAAAGCCCCACCTGAATCACTTTAGTTTCGCTACGCATAACGACTACCGGATAACCTGCCGATACAAGCTCCCCTTCTTCAAATGGCACTGCCATGACTGTCCCCTCTGAAGAAGCAACAATAACAGCATCGTCAAGAAGTGCCACCGATAGGTCATAGTTCGCCTTTGCTGCGCGGTAACTCTCTCTCGCCTGCGATAGGGAACTGGAAACATTTGTATAGTTCAGTTCAACCTGATCAAGTGTATCCTTTGACACACCGCCGGACTCATAGAGCTTGTTCATTTTATCAAGCATGTCCTTGTTGTAGGCATATGCACTCTCTGCCTTTGTAATATCCTGACTTGCCGCTGTCATCTGCGCTCTTATCGCATCCAGCTGAAGGTCCATATCAGATGTATCCAGCTTTGCAAGTACAGTTCCCTTTTCAACATGTTCTCCCGGAGAAACGAGTAGCTCGCCCAGCCTTCCACTCGATTTGAAGCTATAGTCAATTTGATCTTCCGGAACTGCTGTCCCCATGTAGGTAAGCACAGTAGGCCGTTGCTCACTCTTTAGTTCCATAATCTCAACAGGTGTCTTTTCTTCTTCGACAACCTCTGCCGCTTGAACTTCACAGCCTGCAAGTGCTGTCATCAGCACCGCTGCCGAACCAACCATCATGAGTACTTTTCTAAATTTCATATTCTTCCTCCTGACATATCCTCTATGTCTAAAAATTGCATAGTTCGTATTATTCCTTGTTTTTGTCGTTTTTATTCCCATTAATGTGAATTTAAATAGAACTCGTTCGTATTAAACCCCGAAATAATGCGATGCGTTTGCATCACACTATTTTCATTAATATTTATAGTTTTAAAACACTTCATATTTACCAGCAAAAAGCACATTCAACTGATCTCTAATACGGCCTACCGCTTCATCGAATGATAACTCCGTAAAAAGCAGATAATCGGTACCATTATGTTGAATGATTGTCCAGATGCATTCCGTTAGAGCCTTTAGTGAAAAAGCACAGAGACGCCTATTCGTACGCTCATAAATCTCCAAAATGTACGACACATACTCAAACTTGCTACAGTCGTCACGCATGACTCTGCTGAACCTTTTGTTCTTGGCTAGATCTGATACGGAAGCAATATAAAAGGATTTCAGCATTTCCCGTTCTTTAAAGACATCTTTGAAGCGTGCCATAACCAAAAGTTTTATTAAGCCATCTGTAAGTCCACCTTCAAGAGCCTCCATGATTTGAGCATCATTAACCCGGACTTTATTCTCTGCATCCAGTAGAAATGTACTTAAGAATAAATCGATTTTAGATGGATAGTAACCGTAAAGCGTACTCACACCTATACCAGCCAGTTCGGCTATTTCACGCACTTGAGTCTGTTCATATCCGTTTTGTCTGAAAACCGTTCGACTGGCATTCAGAATCTTTTGCCGCGTAACTTTCTTCTCTTCAGCAGATATTTTTGCCATAATACTCTCCAATCCAAATCTGTTCGCATTAACACTATATACTCAAGTCCAATATAAATCAAGTAAATTATTTGTGAACGGGTATGAGTCTTCATAGATGAAAGGAGAACTCTATGAAAACCAAACGCTTAATTGTTACTATTCTAGTGCTGTTGATCATAACCATTCAGCCAGCGTATGGCATAAATGAAATCCAGCACGGAACTTCTGCTATGAACCTCTATCAGCTCGGTGTTTTTGCCGGCTCAGAAAAGGGCTTTGAACTGGATAGGGAACCTACCCGCCTTGAAGGTCTCATCATCATGCTCAAGCTGATTGGACGTGAGGAGGCGGTATCTGGCTACGCTGATGCCACGCCCGCTTTCACAGATGTTCCTGACTGGGGGAACAGCTGGGCAACTTATGCCTACCAGAATGGACTTGCCTTAGGTCTTGGCGATGGTCAATACGGTGCAGGTCAAGCCCTACAGGCAAAATCCTATATGACATTTATGCTGAAAGCTCTGGGCTATACCATTGATGCAGGTGATTTTACCTGGGACACTGCACTGATAAAGGCTGAAGAGATCGGTCTGATCACCTTCGAAGAACGCGTATATCTTGAAACGCAGCCATTTCTCAGAGACGACTTGGCCTATCTGTCTGACATGACCCTGCGCCAGCCCATGAAGGATGGAAAACTCAGTCTTGGTGAATACCTGGTCTACAAGGACTCTCTTGACCGCGATGCTGCTGAACGTATTCAACTCGTCAGTGCCGATGCAATGGAAACCCTGATCAAACTGTTTGTTGAGCTTCCTGAAGATGAATACGACACCGTGGAAGCAGGCAATATGATTGATAACATTCGACATGTCCCTGAAAACTATATTGAAATGATGATTGAAGACGGGACACGCATTCGCCTTATCAACAATCCCCTGACCGACGAGCCTGAATATACTTATCTGCGCGGTGTTGTTCCCCGCGGCTGGGAAGCTACAGGCCGTACTTGGGATGACGTGCCAGGCGCCGGCGGCGAACTGATTGTCGCCCGCATTGGCTACAGCTATTCCAGTGAATTCCATGGTTCACACAACCTTGAGCTCCACGAGATCGGTCATCAGGTGGATGATGTGGTCTTTGCCCAGTACGGTGCCGACTCAACCACAAGTCTTTTCGCAAAACTGACCGACGAAGAAGCAGACCTCTTTTCAGGTCCATACTATGAGTACGATGAAGAGTTTTTTGCTGAGGCCTTCACCATGTACTATCTCAACGACAACACCCAGCGCGAGCTCAAGCAAAAAGCGCCTAAGGTCTATGACTTTTTCAAAAATATGGAGCTTGAATATGGCTATGACGAGTAAATCGTGCGAGCCATCCTCAAAATAAAAGCGGTATGGACTATCTGCTTTGTGTGCATTGGCAGATAGTCCATACCGCTATTTACTGCTTTAAAGTCCATATCATCGCACTTAGAGCCTAGAACTCAAGTCGTGCCATAAGATGTTCAAACTGTTCCGGTGTCAATGACTGCGGTCCATCAGACAGCGCATTGTCCGGATCGATATGCACTTCGATCATGAGGCCATCTGCACCACATGCGAGTGCAGCCATGGACATAGGCTCTACAAGTTCACGTATACCGGTTCCATGACTCGGATCGACAATAACCGGCAAACCCGTTTCTGTCTTCAAAATGGGAACTGCCGTCAAGTCCAGTGTGTTGCGCGTATAGGTATCAAAAGTACGGATACCTCTTTCGCATAGGATAACATCCTTGTTACCGCTCGACGCAATATATTCAGCTGCCATAATCCATTCCTGAATTGTGGCGCTCATGCCCCTTTTGAGAAGGATCGGCTTATCAAGCTGTCCTACCGCTTTAAGGAGTGAATAGTTGTACATATTGCGCGAACCAATCTGGATGATATCGGCGTATTTATAGACCAAATCAAGACTCGTTTCATCCATGAGTTCTGTGACAATTGGCATGTCAACGGCATCTGCCGCCTCACGCATGAGTACGAGACCCTCTTCTCCCATTCCCTGAAAGGCATAAGGACTCGTTCTCGGCTTGAAAACGCCGCCTCTGAGAATATGTGCACCCGCAGCCTTAACTGCACGTGCTGTCTGGAAAATCTGTTCACGTGACTCGACAGAGCACGGTCCTGCCATGATGATTGGCGTGCCTGGTCGGCCGATTTCAAGACTTCCAACCTTAACGATATGCTGTTCGCCTACAAGTATTTTAGGTCGCATATTAAATCTTCCTTATTCCGCTTCGATCAACTTCAACCAGCCAATCTGAAACTTTTCTTCCCTTTACACTGAGCTCTGGCGCAATCTCTGCGAGCGGCACAAGAACGAAGCCTCGCTCAGTCATTCGCGGATGCGGTATTTCCAGTACAGCACTTTGTGAACAGTACTGGCCATAGGTCAGTATGTCAACATCAATGGTCCGTGGTCCCCAATGAATTTTGCGCACACGCTTCAATTCCTGTTCCACTGCCTGACAAGCCGCAAGAAGCTGGTCCGGTGTGAGATCTGTGTCAATGCCAAGAGCAATGTTTAGAAATGCATCCTGGTCTTCAAAACCCCAGGGATCTGTCTCGTAATAGGAGGACACCGACTCGACTCGAATGCTTTCATGGGCATCGAGCAGGGCCACTGCACGTTCAAGATGTTCCTGACGGTCTCCAATATTACTGCCCAGACTCAAATATGCCCTATGCATTCCGGTCCCTCCGAATTGATACACCAAAATAGTCAAACACACCATTCACAGGCGCTTCCGGCTTACGTACCTCAACTTCAACTGCATGCACCTTGTCAAAAGTCGCAAGAACATCCATGGAAATATGCTCTGCGAGCGCTTCCAGCAAATGATACCGCTTTACCTGCGCATGGTTTTTAACCACTTCAAAAACATCCGCATAACTCACTGTATCTTCAACACTGTCACTCTCGCCAGCCTTTTTCACATCGACATCCAAAATCACATCGATGAAAAATTTCTGTCCCAGCACCTTTTCTTCAGCCATAACACCATGGTATCCATAGAAGCTGAGGTTCTTCATTATAATCTTATCCATTCCAGCCCCTCACAATCGCATCGGCAACCTTTACTGCTCGCAGATTCTCCTTGATATCGTGCACACGGATGATTTCCATACCTTCCATGACACCGACAACACTCGTAGCAACAGTGCCTTCAACACGTTCGCTTGGCGGCAGGTCCAGAATTTTTCCAATCATGGATTTACGGCTGGTCCCCAGAAGTATCGGGTATCCGAGCACGTGAAGCTCTGATAGTCTGCCCATGACTTCCACATTCTGCTCAGATGTCTTTCCAAATCCAATGCCCGGATCAAGTATGATGTGCTCTTTAGGCACACCTGCATCCAGTGCGATCTGGATTGATTTTTCAAAGAACGCAATCATGGACTCAATAATATCCCCATCGTAGTCTGTTCCAGTCTGATTGTGCATGGCAATTACAGGCGCACCTGCCTCAGCTGCCACTTTTGCAATCTCTGGCTCGCGTTGGAGTCCCCAGACGTCATTTACCATATTGGCACCGGCCTTCAGCGCTTCACGAGCAACTTCTGCCTTATAGGTATCTATGGATATGGGAACATTGACCTTTTCGCGAATGGCCCTGATAACAGGAACAACACGCGCTGTTTCCTCTTCGCATCCGACCTCATCGGAGCCCGGTCTGGTGGACTCACCACCTATGTCGATGATGTCCGCCCCTTCAGCAACCATTTCAAGAGCATGCTCGACCCCAGCCTGCACCTCGTTGAATTTACCACCGTCTGAAAAGGAGTCAGGTGTTACATTCAGGATTCCCATAACATAGGTCTTCGCACCGATATTCAGTGTGAAATCCTGAAAATGAATATCTATTTTGTCATACTTTTTCTTGTTAAGCATCTGCTTGCAGCCTCGCTTCCCCGGTCAGTCCAATTTACAGTTTCCCCAGCGATTCATCCTTTTGACTATTTTCCAAAAGAAATCAGGCTCATCGCCTCAGCACGTGACTTGGCGTCCGTTCTAAATATGCCGCGCGTCGCCGATGTCACCGTATTGCTGCCTGCCTTCTTAACACCACGCATGGTCATGCACATATGCTCTGCTTCCACAACCACAACCACACCATGTGGCTGCAGCTTTTCCATAATGCAGTCGGCAACATTTGAACTCAGTCTCTCCTGAAGCTGTGGTCTTCGCGCTACGGTCTCAACAACACGTGCAAGCTTGCTAAGACCTGTCAGTCGACCGTCCTTTGGAATGTAGGCAACATGCGCCTTGCCGAAAAACGGCACCAGATGATGCTCGCACATGGAGTAGAAAGGAATATCTCTCACCAGTACAAGCTCTTCATGCTGCTCTTCCTCAAAAAACAGTTCCAGATGTTTTCCCGGGTCTTGTGTCAGACCTGCGAAAATTTCCTCATACATTCTTGCAATTCTGTCCGGTGTGCCTACAAGGCCCTCTCTGTCAGGGTCTTCTCCAATAGCGTATAGAATTTCACGGACGGCTTTTTTAATACGTTCCTTATCCATTTGTTTACCTCTTTTCTGAATCTACTCCGAGTACCCATTCACGCATTGCATACTCCGATAACGTCTCTATCAGCACATGATCTGTCTTATAAAATATTCTTTCTCCAATTTGCCGAATCGGCATAATGCCCATGAGGGCATTCGTTAGAAATCCAGCATCATAATCTCCAAAACGCTGGGCGGATATGCTGTCTTCCAAGCAGTCTATCCCAAGCTGCCTTGCAGCCTCAATGACCCTTGCGCGCATGGTCCCTTTTAAAAGTCCGCATGCGCCATCCGGTGTATATATGCTTTTGCCTTTAATCAAGAATATATTGGTATACGTGCCTTCTGTCAATTCATTCTTTTCATTTGTCAGAAGGGCTTCATCATATCCATTTTCCTTAGCGGCTCTTAAGGTAATGATATTCTCCATATAATTGGAAGTCTTATGGCCTACAAGCAGGCTTCCTGAGTACTTGACCGTTCCAGAAAGACAGAGCTTAAACCCGCGGTCATACATCTCTGCACTATAGCGCAAGGGGCGAACGGACAAACTCACCTCTTCATCAGCACCACGCATAAGCTGATACCGCAGGGCACCCGTTTCTAAACCGCTTTCGAGAACAGCCCGCTCCACTTCTTCTTTAAACAGACCCTCACTTCTATGAAAAGGAATGGCGAGCTGCTTGGCGCTTGAACTCAGACGCGCGTAATGTCCAGTAATATTTTGAGGACCGCCCTGCTGAAACCGTATTGTCTCAAAGAGACTGTATCCGTAATCAAGTGCTTCACTCATGTCACCCTCCTGAAGTCTAGTAGTTCAGTGCATTCATCAGCGCTCTCGCCTTATCCAAGGTCTCATCGTACTCGAGATATTCATCAGAATCCCAGACAATCCCACCGCCAACCTGGAAATATGCCTTATCATCCTTACATACCACAGTACGTATGACAATATTCAAGTCCGCATTTCCATTAAAATCAATATATCCGATTGATCCCGTATAAATGTTTCGCTGCGTTGGCTCAAGCGTATCAATGACCTTCATGGCCATGATCTTCGGAGCACCTGTTATGGATCCGCCAGGGAACGATGCCTCAAGCAGATCGACAATGGTCTTGTCTTCACGCAGCTCTGCAGTGACTGTCGACACCAAATGATGGACCGTTGCGTAGCTTTCAATGACAAAGAGTTCCGGCACCTGTACGGTACCTGTCTTTGCAACCCTGCTGAGATCGTTTCGCTCAAGATCCACAATCATCAGCAGCTCAGATCTGTCCTTTTGACTGTTCTGCAGCTGTATTTTAAGTGCTTGGTCCTCTTCTGGTGTCCTTCCCCTTGGAAGGGTACCTTTGATTGGACGTGTCTCGATTTCACCATTTCTAACCTTGAGAAATCGCTCAGGCGAACTGGATACAATCTGTCCGCTGCCGAAATCCAGGTAACTTGCAAACGGCGCGGGATTGATCTCTCTAAGTTTACTGTAGAGCTCTATTGGGCGATGGCGCAGCTCAGTTTCAAAACGCTGTGTCATGTTTGCCTGATAAATATCTCCCGTGCGAATATATTCCTTAATCCGTCTCACGGAGTTCAGGTATGTGTCCTTGTCCATATTGGGCTTGAAGTCCAGAGGGATATCATGACCTTTCACCTCGACGACTACTGGGGATTCAACACCCTTGTCAATGACCCTGCAGATTCTGTCAATCCGGTCCTGACCACCACCCTTAAGCTCAGCATCTGTAACATATACGGCCTTGTCCAGATGGTCCACAATGACAGCGCCGTGATAGAAACACAGGTAGAGGTCCGGTATATCCACATCATCCACGGCTGTGCGCGGCAGCTTTTCAACATGATGACACAGGTCATAGCCAAAATAGCCAACGGCACCTCCGATGAAGGGGAGCTCAGACACATAGTCCTTTTTATGCATGTCCAGTTTTTCACGTACTACATCGAAGGGATTTCCTTCAAACTGCACCGTCGTATCGTTCCCAATGATCAATGTTTTTGAATTCTTATTTACAATTTTCTCAAAGGGGTATACCGCAATGACAGAGTATCTGCCTAACCCCTCATGGTCCCTGCCACTGTCAAGAAAAATGGCATCCATACTTCTCTCAAATAGGGTAAAGAGCTCAAAACTGCTTAAACCCGTTTCTATACGCTTAACAATCATTGTTTTCCCCCATGGTTTTTGACAAATGCTTTAGACTGCTCTAAGAAGTTCTGCAGCAGCTCATGGCCCTGTTCTGTCAGAATGGCCTCCGGATGAAACTGAACGCCTTCTATGGGAAGGGACTTATGCCTGATTCCCATGATTTGTCCATCATCTGTTTCCGATGTTATTTCAAGACATTCTGGCAGCGTGTGTTTTTCAATGACAAGGGAATGGTAGCGCGTAACGTTTAGGGGCTGGTTCAGATTCTTAAACACGCCCTTGTTATCGTGATTTATTGGAAAAACTTTGCCGTGTACCGGCTCTTGTGCCTTGATGATTTTACCGCCATAGGCCTGACCGATTGTCTGATGCCCAAGACATATCCCCAGTATTGGAAATTCACCGGCCAGTTCAGTAACAACCTGAAGTGATACACCGGCTTCGTTGGGTGTACATGGACCTGGTGAAATGACGATCATATCCGGAGACATGTTTCTGATATCCTCTATGGATAAGCTGTCATTCCTATGAACCTCTACCGTCTCATTAAGCATTTTTAAATACTCAACCAAATTGTAGGTAAATGAATCATAGTTATCGATCATTAAAATCATAACTGCACCTGCTCTCATAGTTTAAATGAAACTTCTAAATACAATACTTTTTGATTATACAGTTGCCCAAGTTTCAGGGTCAACGAAAATAACTACAAAAATACCCTAATTACAATAATCAGGGTCTTTTAATCAACCGATCTTACTTAAGTTTATTGTGCAAACGTCAATCAATCGTCAGCACCAGAGGTAGAAAACATGTCAAAGAGCGTGGTCTGTCTCTCATCAAGAGGAACGAGACCCGACATGGAGAGTCCAATCAGACGGATTTCCTTGTCCAGCTCTATCTGAGCGAGGATCCGTGCAGCTTCCTCATAGATTTCACCTGCTCTGCTGACAGGAATGGACAAGGTCCTTGACCGGGTATGCCCTTCAAAGTCCTTTGTCTTGAACTTCACGGTAATGGTCTTTGCCTCGACGCCCTTACGTTTCATAACAGCCGCTACCGACTCTGAAAACTCACGCAAATAGACCCGGACCAGATCTTTGTCTTTTGTATCTTCCTTTAAGGTTGTCTCTTTTCCGATTGATTTTCTTTCACTTTCCACCTGTACTGGACGATTGTCAATGCCGCGTATGCGGTCGTAAATTTCCTCTCCCCAGCTCCCGAGAAAGAGTTTGAGGTCCTCTTTGCTGTAGTTGAGCATATCTCCGATTGTAAATATGCCGATTCGGTTGAGTCGAGCCACAGATTTCTTTCCCAGTCCGTGCACCTTGGACAGCTTTAAAGGTTTTAATAGGTCTGGAAGCATTTTCTCACTGATTTCATAAAGGCCATCTGGCTTATTCCATTCCGATGCCAGCTTGGCGAGAAACTTATTGTAGGATATGCCAACCGATATTGTCAGCCCGGTTTCAGCCTTGACGCGTTTTTTTATATACTTGGCGATGTAGTCAGGACTCTGGAAAAGACCTGTAACATCCAAATAGGCTTCGTCTATGGATACAGGCTGAATGATGTCCGTCACATCTGACAAGATTTCAAACACCTGCTCTGATATCTCTTTATACCTGGACATATTGCCTCTTACAAATATGCCCTGCGGACACAGCTTCTTTGCCTGAAAGCCCGGCATGGCAGAGTGTACACCATACTGTCTGGCTTCATAGCTTGCAGTAGATACGACACCACGTTCACCCGTTCCGCCGACAATTACCGGCTTCCCCCGCCATTCAGGGTGGTCCAGCTGCTCCACAGCAGCGAAAAAGGCATCCATGTCGACATGCAGTATTTTTCTTTTACATTGTGAGCGCATGAGTCTCCACCTCCACAAACGTATGTTCTGTGCTTATTTTAACACAACATCCGCTTACAGAAAAATCATCTTTAGTATTTCTGCATGGTTTTATCCATAAAATAGGCCTCCAGTCGAAATAGACCCAAAGGCCAAATGACTGGAGGCGGTTTCACGTTTACTTGCGAATCAAATACCCGCCGTAAACCGGCTTTGTATCTGAAACCATAATTACGGCGTTCTCCTGGAATGAAGTCAGCATTTCAATGACATGCTTGACTTTCTTGCGTTTCACGTACATAAAGAGCATGTGTCTTGCATGGTTCTTGCCGCTGCCCTCGACTACTGTAACGGCGAACCCTTCATTTCTCAGATACGCCACAACCTCAGGGCCGTGTTCCTCCTTGACAATCGCCTTCACTTCAGAAACACCAATCCCAATTTTTTCTTCGACCTTGCTGCCGAAGTAGCTTCCCAGTGAAAAGCCCAGTGCATAGACAACCGCCTTGATCGGATCTGATGAGATATCTTTCAGCACGGTGCTTACGATAACCACCCACAAAAGCACTTCGAAAAAGGCAATCATGGCCCCAATTTTCCGTTCACCCTTGGTAATAAGAACCATTCGGACTGTCATCAGGGATACTTCTACTATTTTAGCAAGTAATATCGCGACATATGTAAGTATTGTCATCAACATACTTTCAACTCCTTTTATTCAATAATCAATGTGAAATGATGTCAACACCATCATTTCTTTCGCCAGTGATCTCCACAGTCAATTTGTTTGGAAGACATACGAGCATGGATCCCGATTTTGTTATTATACCCTGCTTTACGCAAATCTGATCAGGACAATCTGATTCTTCCATATAGACTTCATAACCATCTATGACCACTATATTATGTCCATGTTCATCTACCTTTATCCGAATCGGCTCATCGGTAGGCAATACGTATTCAGCGATCACTTCATTATCTACTTTGATGATCACGCCTTCCGGCATATCTGATGGGCCCCATATCATAATGTACCCAATCAGTATGCTTATGGTAATATAAACCGTTATCAAGATAAAGTCCAGTCTTTTCATATAAAATCTCCATTACATTTTTATTTCAATGGCTACTGCCTCGATCGTGCGATATAATGTACATGGTCACGACTCAGTATTGAAACCGAGTCCGACGCTCTCATTTTACCATATTCGCACTGGAGGCAAAACGAAATGTTCAATTACAAAATGTACAAAACTGTTCTGATTGCTCTTCTGATTGTCCTGATGACAGTCGGCTGCTCAGAACAGTCTGAACCTATAACAAAGTCTACACTGCAGTTTGGAACCATCATTCAAATAACGGTTTTCGACCAAGCAGACGAGCCGGCCCTTGAAAAGGCGCTGCTGCACATGAAAAATCTTGAAGACGCGCTCAGTACTTCTATTGAGACCAGCAACATAAACGCCTTCAATGCCGCCCCTGCAGACGTTCCAGTCAAACTGGCAACCCACGCCTATGATGTCGTGGAAAAAGGACTCTATTACAGCCTGTTCTCAGGCGGCTCCTTCGACATAACCATTGAGCCAGTCGTTGAGCTTTGGGGAATTGGAAGCGATCACGCCGCCATTCCTGAAGAAGCGGCGCTTTCATCGGCCCTTGAAAAGGTGGACTATACACAGCTCGTATTCGACAAAGCTGCCCAGACACTTACCAAGAAGCTTGATGGCATTAAAATTGATTTGGGCGGCATCGCCAAAGGCTACGCTGCAGACGAGGCCATACGCATTCTGAAAGAAAACGGCGTTGAAAAAGCACTTGTCAATCTTGGCGGCAACGTATTTGCGCTTGGCATGAAAAGTGATGGCACCCCTTGGAATGTGGGCATTCAGGACCCTGAAAGCGCTCAGGGGGATATGGTCGGAATTATTCCAGTTGCCAATATGGCTGTCATCACATCAGGCACCTATGAACGGTATTTCGAAGAGGACGGCGTGCGGTATCACCACATTCTCAGCACTCAAGATGGATACCCTGTCAACAATGAGAT
Organism: uncultured Acidaminobacter sp.; assembly: GCA_963678925.1. Taxonomy (GTDB): domain Bacteria; phylum Bacillota; class Clostridia; order Peptostreptococcales; family Acidaminobacteraceae. The sequence goes on from OY787533.1 coordinate 758,784, forward strand.
TCTCGGCATTTCCATCATAACAGACAGCGCCATCGACGGTGACGCGCTTTCAACAGTCATTTACACAATGGGGCTTGAAAAAGGCCTCGAAAAGGTCGAATCCATTGAAAATGTGGAAGCCATTTTCATAACGCGAGATAAGGAAATATATCTGACAAGCGGTATGAGAGATCTTTTTGATCTGACAAATCAGGACTACACGGTCATCACACAATAAACAAGCCGCTGCAAGGAACCCTTTACCCGGTCCTTTGCAGCGGCTTTTTCTTTAATCTGCTTCACTAGTCATCATCGTCATGGTCATCATCATCGTATTCATAATGGTCATCATCTTCTTCTTCATCATCATCGTATTCATAATGGTCATCATCATCTTCTTCATCGTCATTGTAATCATAATGGCCATTGTCATCATAATTGTCATCATCTGTGTAGACAGCCGGTGTCTCATCAACTCCATTTGTCGTATCTGGAGCTGTAGTCTTTTCAGTATTCCCACTTGTATCACCACTGTTCTGCTTAATTAGACCAGTGCCCTGTCCAAAGCCAGCATTTGCATTTTTGACGGAAATGCTCTTCACAGACAAGTCTTGAACCTCATAGATTCCATCAGCATCATGCTTGATCAGGTCTACCCCCAAGGCTTCCATGAGCTCTGCTGCAGATACGTACTGGGTCCCGTCAAGCAGGCGTGTTTCAATATCTTTTGTCAGTGAATCGTAAGTCAATGCCTGAGCATCCAAATCCATGGCAATTGCCAAATCATTTGCCTCTATCAATCCCTTATGCTGGTCTAGCTCCCACGTGAAGGTGATATCAAAAACCTGTGCCAGGTCATTTACGCCGATGAATGTGTCTGTTTCGGAATGCAGAATTGGCGATTGCAGTTTTGCAGACAGGCCAGCTCCAATGAAGTTTTCATAAGTAACAAAAGCATAGTCCTGAGTAAGGGCCTGCAATCCTTCCACCTTGTCATCGAAGGCATTTCGCTGCGCCGCTGTATAATCTGCCACATTGAACGCAATGCTCTCTGCACGAGCTTCCTGGGCCGAAACCATACCGGATTCGATCTGAAGCTGAAGACCAGTCGCCTTGTCTTCGTACTGTCTTATCATTTCTGAAGCGATTTCAAGGGTCTTGGCATTTGGTGTTTCTTTCATCTGCTCATCTGAAACATAGCCCTGAATCCGCGTTACAATGTCCATATTCTTCTGCAAATCCTGCTGCAGCTTTCGCTGTTCCAGATTGATTGCATTTAGGTCATCCAGAAGGCGTACCCGCTCTTTCTCATGATCAGCAGCCAGTTTTTCTGCAGCTGCTTTTGCCGCAGCAGCATTAGAGGCGCTGGAGGAAGATGACGTATCCTTTTTGGTTGCACTTGCTACCACATCTACGACCTTATAGCTATCCTGCCTTCCCAGTTGCGCATAACTGCCAACACTCGAAACCAGCAGCAACACCGATAAAATTGCCCCTATTCTTCTCATTCCCCATATACCTCCTTAAGATATAAAAAGACCACTATAATATATAAAATACACTATAATGGTCCTTATTAATCATATTTATTTTTTCAGTACAGCCATGGCTGGAGCTATTCTTCCCGCTTACCGCCTACAAAGGCTATGGCCAGCATATCTGGACCAACGTGGGTCGCTATGGTATGGGCCAGGTTTGAAATGACAATGTCCTTTTCATCAACCTTGTCACTGATCATCGATTTCAGTGTATGTGCTTCATTGACGCAGTTCCCATGACCAATCAGCACCTTGCCTGTTGCATCGGAGTTCAAATGCTGGTCCAGTTTGCTTGCAAGGAACTTAATTGATTTCTTTCTGCCCCTGATGTTCTGATAAAGCTTCAGTTTGCCCTCATAATCTACAGTCAGAATCGGCTTAATATTAAGCAGGGTTCCGATTTTCGCCACAGCTGGTGAAATTCGACCCCCATTTTTCAGATATTCCAAGTTGTCCACTGCAAACCAGTGCTGTGTATTGAACTTGTTCTCTTCAATCCAGTTCATAATGTCATCAGAAGCTTTTCCCTTTTGGATCATACTGATTGCATGCATGACAAGAACGCCTTGTCCAATAGATGCTGAAACAATATCAGGGATATGTATTTTTGCATCTGGATACTTTTCCATAACCATGTTTTTCGCGAGCAGCGCATTGTTCATGGTTCCGCTCAGACCTGATGAAAGTCCAATATAGATGGTTTCTTTTGAATCAAGATGGTTTTTAATGAAAATTTCTTCAAAAACAAGTGGCGAAATTTGAGAAGTGCTCGCCATTGAACCAGTTCTGATTTTATCGTAAAAGGCTCCTAAATCTGTTTTTTCCCCTAAATCATCTAAAAAATCCATGTCATCTATATGAATCGGCATGCCGACCAGTTCCACATGATTACAGTTTCGCTTCATGTAGTCCAGTGGCAAGTCACAACATGAATCCGTTAATACTTTGATTGTCATATACGCCTCCAAGAAATCAAATCACTCAATTTCTTCTGTTTCTTCTTTCCATCTGTTGTACTTCTTGCCCCACGCTTGAAGTGTTTCCAGAGCCTGCTCCATCGACTGACCGATATCTGTCAAAGTGTATTCAACACGTGCAGGAACCTCCGCATAGATACATCTGCGCACGATTCCCTTTGTTTCCAAATCACGCAGCGCATTTGTGAGCATTTTCTGCGTAATTTCTGGCATGCATCTTTTCAGCTCATTAAAGCGCTTTTCGCCATCCATCAGGTGAAACAAGATCTGTGTTTTCCACTTTCCGCCCATGGCAGCCCATGCCGCCTCAAGTCCATCAGTCATTCTCTGAGTCATTTCACCCTCCTATAGATTTAGTATACTTTTTATACCAGCACCATCATATTATACTGTATTCATCCTTTATTGCCAAGAGGACATAAAAAAAGAGGCTGTTCTTAAGAACAGCCTCTTTTTAAACATGCAATTCAATGACGAACATAGCGCCGCCCTGGGGTCTGTTTTCAGCCCATACCTGTCCGGCGTGTCTTTCTATTATTGTTTGGGTCAGCGCAAGCCCAATGCCGGTTCCACCCTTTCGCCCCTTATAGAACCTTTCGAAAATCCGCTCAATTTCACCGGGTTCAAAGCCTGGACCATCGTCAAGTATTTCAATTCTGTGCTGGTTGCCAAGGGTTTGCGCTCTGATGCCAATACGTTCATTGGCGTACCTAGCACAGTTGCCAAGTATATTGATAAAGGCCCGAGTCATTTTGTCCACGTCATAGGCGCCGGCACCATCATCCTGGATGTCCATTTCCACACGCACGGTATTCTTGTCAAATACCGGCTGCATGGTTCTGACAGCACCACGAAGTATTTCTCCTATTTTCGCCTCAGAAAGCCTGAAGGACTCCTGTTCGTCATCCAGTTTTGTCAGAAGAATCATTTCCTCTACTATTTTTTTGAGTCGCTGACTCTCTTCAATGATAATATCCAAACTTTCCTCTTCTTCACCAACGCCATCCTTAATGGCCTCCGCATAACCCTGTATGGACATAAGCGGGGTTTTCAACTCGTGTGATGCATTTTGAAAGAATTTCTTCTGCTGACTGTGATAGGTTTGAATTTTTATCGCCATTTTTTTGAAGGTGTCGTAGAGTTCCTCAATTTCATCACCAGTGTGGATATCCATATCTTCTACCGGTTCATCAAAGGAATAGGAACTCATGGCATGTCCCAGCAAGCGAATGGGTCTTCCAATCATGCGCTGGAAGAAAAGGCTGATCAGCAGGGCCAAAACCGCACCCACTCCAAAGCTTATTGTAAATACTGTAAAGCCAATTTTACGCATCCCTACAACTTCATCCACTGCAGTATACAGAATGACATATCCAATATTCCTGTCTCCGACAACCAGCGGCTCCCGCTTAAAAATATACTCCGTGTTGTTGACGGCAGACTCCGCAATTTCACGCAGCGATTCAAAGGTCAAATCGCGCTCGGATGCATAGCGAATTTTGCCCTGATTGGTTACAATGGCAATTTTGGAATCAAAAAAACGCCCTGCCAACCTGATTTCATTTGCAAAGCGCGCCTGAACAATGGTCTCTGCGACACGCTCCAAATCCCTGGGTCGAGGCACCTTTTCCGATTCATGGACAAGTCGCAAAATTTGTGTTGCTTCTTCATCCAAGCTCTGCACTGCCTTGTTGACCAGATAGGCCCTGGAAATATTGTTGTAGACTGTAAGACTCATGACAAAAACAACAAGCAGGATAATCAGATAGGATGACAGCAGCTTGCGCCCTATGGTCGTTTTCAATTTTGAATTACTTTTCAATTTTATATCCATATCCCCACACCGTTTCAATAGTTAGCTCCGCATTCTCAGCCTTAAGCTTCTTGCGAAGGCGTTTCACCAAGTCGTCAATCACCCGTATATCTCCGAGATAATCATATCCCCACACTTTTTCAATAAGACCCTCGCGTGTAAAGGGCAGCCCCGCATTGGTCGCTAAGAATTCAAAGAGCTCATACTCCTTTGTGGTGAGCTTGAGAGGCACATCCCCCACAAGCACTTCCCTTTTTTCGGACACTACAGAAACGTCCTTTACAGTCAGATGCATCACCTGTGTTTCAGCCTTGTTCATGCGTTTGAAGATGTTTTTTATGCGCACCATCAGTTCGCGCGGGCTGAAAGGCTTGGAAAGATAATCGTCTGCGCCAATCTCAAGACCGATGATTCTGTCGAACTCATCATCCCGTGCCGTCACAAATACAATAGGCACCTCTGAGTGCTTCCGTATTTCCTTGCATAGCTCTATGCCGTCAATTCCCGGCATGTTTATGTCCAGAACAATCAGGTCTGGATTCTTTTCATGGATCTTTGACAATATGCTCAGGCCATCTTCAAAGGTCGTGACCGCATACCCCTCTTTTTCAAGGTACTTCTTGATTAAATCTCTGATATTCTGCTCATCGTCGACAACAAATATATGTTTCATGGGTACCTCCAGCTTATGCATACACCCGTTTATCTTCTCACTTGAAATAATTCTATAAATTTTATGACTTTCCCTTGTTTTTATCCGTTTTGCTTTTCAATCCGCCCTTTTTTTGGTATACATATAATAATCTTTAGTCATTATATTATGAAATTATGTGAATTCTGTGGAAGGTGATTGCTTATGGACCTACGACAAATCAAATCAAAACTTACTGCACACAGGCTCGACGATACTTCTTCATATAGATATTACTCTGTTTTCATCCCTTTTATCAGGACAGAACAGGGCATCCATTTACTCTACGAAGTGCGCTCAGAAAGTCTGCGTTCCCAACCTGGTGAGGTCTGCTTCCCGGGTGGGCGTATAGAAGCTGGTGAAAACCCTCAGATGACCGCCATTCGAGAAACCTGCGAAGAGCTTGGTGTTCAGCCTGAGCAAATTGACGTATACGAAGAAATTGAGCCCCTGATTACCCCTTTCAACGTTGTGATTTATCTTTTTGTGGGCGAACTGAAAATAGACTCAATTGATTCCCTGAAGTTTAATCGCGATGAAGTTCAGCGCGTTTTTACCGTACCGGTGGATTTTTTCCTCGAAAACGATGCCGATGCCTATTATGTGGAGAGCCAGTTCACATTCCCAGAGGATTTTCCTTTTCACAAGGTGCCAAAGGGCCGTTCCTACAACTGGCGAAACGGATACTACCCGATTCTCTTCTACGATTATGGTGAAGAAGTGATTTGGGGACTTACAGCACGCATGACCAGCAATCTGATGAAGACCTTGCGAGAACCTCTGCCTGGACCCTCCGTCCTCCTTGAGGAAACTTCATCATAAATCTAAAATATGATTTCAGTGAAAGAATAAAGGGACTGCCTGTTTGGCAGTCCCTTATTATTATTCAGTCCATTTAATTATGAAATTTTTTCACCTTATATCATTGAGACAACAATCCCCGCGCATAGTGTGATGAAAAGCGCTGCAGCAATCATGATAAAATTCTGCACGCTGGTAATGAAGGTTTCTGCTTTGGTCTGAACCGACCTGAACTTTTGAAGATTTCTCCTTAGAGGTATCAGCGTTACCAGCACCAGCAGACAGGTCCATGGCAGCCAGCCGGCAAATACACCAGCGACGATGCTCAGGTAACCCCCATAATAAAGTCCAGAAAACAGGGAAAGGGCCTTGTGCTTGCCAATTACCAGCGGCAGGGTAAACCGTCTGTTCTCAAAATCATCCTCCATATCACAGATGTTGTTGGCCAGCATGATATTTGCAATCCCCGCAATAAGCGGAAGACAGAGTATGATAATGCCCACGATTTCCATAAAATCAAAAGAAATGCTGACCCTGCCCCTACCGTACTCAAATGACAGAAGACCCAGATCGTGTATATGGATGTACAAGCTAATAAAAGTGATGATTCCCCCCATTACACCGCCTGATATTATTTCACCGAAGGGGGTTCTTGAAATGGGAAAGGGGCCCCAGGTATAGATAGCTGCAAAAAAGAATGAAATCATACCTAGAAGCAGAACGATGATATCTGTTCTTGCATAGAGTACGATTCCCAGAATAGCAGATCCACACGCCAACATCATGATGGTCTGCACGACCTTCTTGGGGTCGAGTCCAAACTTCACAATAGCGTTGTGCTCTTCATAGTTGAACCCGTGGGTCTTGACGGCCTTTCTGAAGTCCATATAATTGTTCAGTGCTGTCGTTGCCATATCTAGAGCAAGCATGGCCATCAGCATAATTGCAAAGTTAATGGGGTCAAAGGCTCTGAAACGATACACCGCATAACTGGTTCCAACCAGAAATGGAAAGACACTTGCAACCTTTGTAGGCAGTTCAACGAGTTTAAGGAAGCTTTCAAGCGTCATTCCACACCAACCTCTTCCCGATCCTTGTTGATTCGATATTTATTCCTTGGCCTTCCGACCTTGCCGTATTCCAAATAGAGTTCAAGCTTGTTCTCGCATTCCATTTCATCGAGATACCTTCTGGCAGTAATCCGTGAGATTCCAAGAGCATCAGCGACCTCTTGGGCTGTAAACCCAGCACTCGCATTGGACCTTAAAAGGTTCAAGATATCCATATGGGTCTGGTTGACTTCGTCAATCTCATTTGGAACTTCCATTTCCATGTTTCTTGCCAGCTTGCAGCCTACGCTCATACTGTCAATCGCAGCCTGTTCCATTGTATCACTGCCCTCAAGGAGTCTTCTCTGCCTTCGGTACTTGGTCAGTGCCTCTTCAAAACGTTCAAACTTGAAGGGCTTGACCAAATAATCCACCGCACCAAAGCGAAAGGCGCGCTCAATGGTCTTGGGGTTCCTGTCTGCCGTGATGAAAATCACATCCACATCCAGGTTCTCTTCCCTGAGCCACCTGATAATGTCGACACCCCGCCCGACTGAAAAAAAGATGTCCAGCAAAACCAGTTCCGGCTTCAGGGTATTTATCTTTTGCTTGGCTGTCTCAAGGTCATTGGCACTTCCAACATGGTCAAAACCCTTGACCTTTTTCAGAAACCGCTCGTTGATCTGCATGACCATCGGGTCGTCTTCAACAATTAATGTACGAATCATAGGTACACATCCTTTACTACATATACAGGTCACTTCCAGGGAATATGAATTCTGAATACAGCTCCATTCATATTCTCCATGCTGATCGCGCCGCCTGCATTTTCAACAATATCCCTAACGATGTTCAGCCCAAGCCCTCTGCTTTCAGCCTTACTTGTAATTCCACGTTCAAAGACACGTTCACGAAGACTTTCGTCCACACCCGGACCATTGTCCTCAACGACCAGGTCTATCCCCGCTTCGCTCTCAACAATACGCACGTTTATGGTATCGCCCAGACCCGACGCAAAGGCCTCCTGGGCATTGTCTATCAGATTGCCTATAACTGAGCAGAGCTCATCTTCATGGAGCTCGTCCGGAAGCCTGGACAAATGTGATTCAGCCGAAATCTTCAGGACATATTTCGCTTCAGCGACCTGATTATACTTGGCAAGCAGAATCGCTGCAACATGTGTCTTTCTGATATTCTGGCTGAGAAGTGCTGCGAGATCAATACGTTTGCTCGATTCATCGGATATGAAATCCAAGGCTTCTCTTACTTCATCCAGTTGAAGCAGTCCAGATATCGTCTGCAGCTTATTCATGAATTCATGACTCTGCGCCCGAAGCGCATCTGTCATTTTCTTATACCCAATCAATTCCTCCGCCATCGCTTTGACGTCTGTCAGATTTTCAAAACTGGACACGACACCGGAAAGATTTCCGTCGGGGTCACGGGTTATTGTATGCGAACACATCAGATTAAGGTCCTGATGAATTCTAAGCCCTTCGTTGTATATCGGGATACCTGATTCCATGACTCGCTCCACAACCTGTCCCAGCTTTGGTGTGCCCTCTCTGACATCCTTGCCTAAAAAGCTCGGTGAAAATCCGAACTCAGAAATTGCCACCTTGTTGATCCAAATTATTTTATAATTCCTGTCAACGGCTACAATACCCAGCCGAAGACTCTCAAGAACAAGCTCTCTCTGCCCAAGCAACAGGGCGATTTCTTTCGGTTCAAGGCCGTAAGTGCTTCTTTTTATATTTCGCGCAAGCAGCGCTGCGCCGATAACACCCACAAGCGCACCTGACAGAATCGCCAGATGTATCTTGTTCAAATAGGCTTCATTTTCACGATGCACCCGGTCTGTCAGAAGTCCAACTAGAACTGCCCCTACCTGCTCATCGTGGTAATATACAGGTACAAAAGCGCGAATTGCAGAAATCAGAACATTTCGGTCAGCCGAAACATAGGCCTCTCCATTTTGCAGAACGCGTTCTTCACCGCCATTCTTGTATTTCTTGCCAAGTCCATTTTCGTATGGATAGGTAAACTGCTTGCCTTCCATGTCCATGACAATAATATACTGGAATCTGGTCTTAGACTTGATGCCTTCGATTTTTTCGTATAGAGGCATGTAATCAAGGTCGTAAGCCAAAGTAGCTCCGACCTCCCTAAGTGAGGCAATCGTCACGGCCATATCCATGGCATTATTGCCCATTTGGTTTTCCAGGGTGTTTTGATAATGCTCTCCAATCATAAAGGCCATTGCGCCAAATACAACCAGAAGCATTACGCCCATGATGATGGTGATCTTGTTTTGCAAATTCATGAAGCCACTGAACTTATTGTGGTTCAGTATCTTGTATTCTCGCTTTTTCAAGTCCATTTTCTATCGCATCCAATAAGGTCTGACTGGTGTATGTCGCACCTGCCACCACATCAACATCTGTAGAGTTCGCCTTGATAACATCTTCTGGAATCTCTTCATATACGATCTCTGCAATGATTGGCGTCTCATCCTCTTCGACAATTTCTATATTTGTAATCTTATACGCGTCGGTTGTTACACGAACAATCATCTGACTATGGTATCCTTCAGCTATACCTTCGTAAGCGCCGGCTACATACACAGATTCCTTGGCAGTGCATGCTATGAGAAGCAAAGCAATGCAAAGAGACACAATGGTGACGCCCTTCATACAATCACCTTCCACCCTCATCTACTTACTACGTTTTAACATTATAGGCACAATTTCCATCAGAATATCCTTGGCTTGGCAGTCAGGAAGCTTTCCCAAACACTTCAGCGCCCGGTCTGTATATTTGACCGCAAGTGCCTGCGTATCTTCAAGCGCACCCGAGTGCTTTGTCAGCATAATGAGCTGATCGATATCCTCTTCTGAAAGGTTGACCTTGCCCAGAATGGATTCCACCTGTGCAGATACACCCGTTCCCAGACTTCTGATAACAGGCAGCGTGTAATAGCCTTTCATCAGGTCTGCCTTGGTGTCTTTTCCAAAGCTCTCAGCCGTACCGCTGTAATCCAGTAAATCATCGATAATCTGAAATGCCATACCGATATTGTAACCGGCTTTTCCAAGCAACCTGGCTGTCGCTTCATCCGCACCAGACTCATAGGCACCGACGCCCAGGCTGATTGCAAAGAGAGCCGCCGTCTTACCGGAAATAACCTTAAGATAGTTCTTGGTACTCCGGTCTATCTTGTAGCGCCGCTGATACTGAAGCATCTCACCGACGCACACCCGCTTGATCGCATTCGCGACTTTCTTAATATTTTCAACCTTGAAGTCATATTCAGATAGCATGATGAAACACTGCGTGAACAGATAGTCGCCCATGTAAACTGCATAGGGCTTGCCGTACTTGGACTGTATGGACTCCTGACCGCGTCTTAACTTGGATTCGTCGATAATGTCATCGTGAACAAGCGTCGCCATATGGAGTGTCTCTATGGAAGCTGCAAGATGCATTAGCTTTTCTTCGCCTTGCTCCCGCTGCGTTCCAAAATGACTTCCAAGCAGCACAAACGCAGGACGTATCATCTTTCCACCTGCTAGAAACAGATAGTCAAGGGATGCGTTCAAATAGGATTCACTTGATCTGTTCACCTTTTCAATAATATCTGATACACTTTTAAGTTCTGACTCAATACTTGGGTACTTCGCCCAAAATCCACTCATGATGACCACCGCTTCTACGTGTGACATAATAAAATCAAGATTCTTACATATTTTGATTTTATACCATATTCCTTCTTATAACAAGAAAACCAGCTGCACTGCTTGAAGGCAGTACAACTGGTTTAAGTTTTCAACAGACTAGTCTGTATACAAGTAGTACTTCTTCACAAACTTCAGTTTTTTCCAATACTTTTTGAGAACTGGAAGAACATAGTAGTCCATACCAAAAGTACTACCCGAGCCACCGATTGTCGCAACGCCGCCAGCAAGATACCAGAGCATTTCTGTCGGTGCCATGCCCGATGCCCAGATCATAAGACCCATAGCGATAGATCCGATTGAAGCCAGAGCTGTAAAGAGACCCGCAAGAAGACAAAGACCAACGATGACTTCACCGATAACCATAACCGCCTGGAAAATCTCTGCCATGGCTGTAAAGCTGCCATCTGGGGCATAGAACATCAGGTCCATAGACCATTTCACAATGTGTGAAATGAACTCAGGAACGGGTAGAGCCTGTCCCCACTGAGAAGCTGCCTCAGCTGCCGCGCCTGCCGCCGCACCCGCAGTTTCAACAACTGCAGTTGCCGCTTGGGAAGCTGAAGTAGTCACATCTGCAACAACTGGGGCTGCCGCTTCAGCTGCGCCAGATGCCGCACTTGTCTCAGCGACCTTGGCAGGTATGAGGAAGATGTTTGATGGATCGGCAAGGACACCCGGAAGTTTGTGTGCGCCCTGCTCCAGCCACTTATAGCCTAGAAAGAGTCGAAGCGGTACCAGCCAGAAATTCGGAGACGCTTTGGAGAAGTGTCCGCCTAGGAAGCTGCGTCGCTCCTTGATATGGAAAATCTCATGCATTGCATAAGTCCATATCTTATTGAATCCTGCTACTTGCAGGAAGTAAACCACATTGATAAAGTGCTTGATGAACATTGCAAAGAAACCTGACATTGCAATCATCTTACTTGGTGTTCCAACCTCAGCAACCCCATATTTGCCGCCAATACAGCACATGGAGCCATGGAATGCCGGCTTATAGGCTTTCATGCTGCCGCCGTCCATCTTGGCAATCAGGTTGTGGGCCACAGTGGAAGCGGAATGCTCAGCATTTTCAACCATTTGCGGTACAGGACGTTCCTCGCCTTCTGGAATGAAGAAAATATTGTCGCCTACAACAAATACATCTTCATGCTCAGACGATTGAAGCTTGTCATTCGTTTCAACACGGTTTCTCGCTTTTTTCTCAATATCGATGGCATCCATCAGTTCGCTGCCTTCGACACCAGCCGCCCAAATTACTGTATATGTGGAAATGTAGCGTTCGCCATTGAGACATACGCAGTCCTTTTGCACACCTGTTATGCTCGATGAGGTAAGGGCTTCGACACCCAGCTTCTCGAGACGCTTGCTGGCCTTTTTAATCAGCTTTTCAGGATAGGCCGGCAGTATTGTAGGCACTGCATCTGCAACATATAGTGTTACCTCTTCTACAGGAATGCAAAACTCTCTGCAAAGGGTGTCCTTATACTCGCCGAGCTCGCCAATCATTTCAATACCCGTGAAGCCGCAACCCACTACGACAAAGGTCAGTAGCTTCTTGCGTTCTTCAGGATCGGTTTCTACAGCAGCCATTCTGAACATTTTCAGTATGTGCTCTTTAAGAATTACCGCATCTTCATAGGACCAAAGCTTAAAGCTGTGGTCTGCAGCTCCCTCCACGCCATAGAAGGTTGGCTTGGAGCCTGTACCCAGAACCAGATAGTCATATTCGTAGACTTTAGAACTTGAAACTGCCTTTTTACCTGCAAAGTCAATTTCCTTGATTTCATCCATAACCACATCAATCTTACGATGTGCAAAAATCTTGTTCAGATCAATTCGGATTGCATCTTCCGGTACACGATTTGCCGCCACCTCATGAAGCTCAGTAAGCATGGTATGGTAGGGCTTTTTGTCAACAATCGTCAATTCTACATCTGAACGCTTTTTGAGTTTCTTCTCAAGCTTCTTTGCCGTGAGAATGCCGCCGTATCCGGCGCCAATAAGAAGAATGCGTTTCTTTTCGCTCACTATTACTCACCTAACCTTATAATCAAATTTCTACCGTTAATTGTTTAACATTTCAACTAGAATTCTATCATAGCTCTCTTATTTCAAACCTTTTTACAAGGTTTTGGTCAAATGTAACTAATTTTGTCCATTTTGTTCACTGGACCACTTCAAAAGCACTGTCTGTCCACTCGACGCTGAACTGATCCAGATTCCTTGAATAGATTCTATTGTCTCGCGTTATGAAGGCTGCTCCAACCTCTGGAAAGTTGTTCTCCAGAAAGGCCATGCCCGCCTCAACACCCTTGGCAAAAAGTGCTGTGGACAGGGCATCTGCATCAATGGATGATTGTGTGATAACTGTCACAGAAGCCAGTTCATTTTCAACTGGATAGCCGGTTTCGGTACTCAGAATATGATGATACCGTACACCATTTTCTTCAAAATAACGCTCATAGATTCCAGAGGTCACGACTGATTTATTTTTCACTTCCACAATACCAAGATACTCGCCACGTGTCGTAAAGGGATTTTGTATCCCAATCCGCCATGAGGACCCGTCCTGTTTCTCACCGTAGGCATAGACATTTCCGCCCAGATTGATGACCGCCCGTCCAACATTATTATCTTTCAAAATCCTGACGACTTCATCAGACGCATAGCCTTTGGCTATTGCGCCGAGGTCAAGCTTCATATTTTCCTGTGTTAAATAGACACTTTTCTTATACCCATCTAGTTCAACCTTGCGCCACCCAATTTTTTCAAGCGCATGCATCAGGTCGTCTTCACTGGGTACTGCAGCACTTTCGCTGCCAATCCCCCACAGGTCCACAAGGGGGCCTATTGTCGGATCAAATTTTCCAGAAGAGAGTTCTGCAAACTCCACAGCCCTTGAAATAACTTCAAATGTATCTTCTGAAACAACCACCGGCGACTTTCCAGCAGCTGCATTGACTTCAATAACTTCACTTTCGGTGGAGTTGAAGCTCATTTTTTCTTCAATTTCACTCAATCTGTCAAATATATTATTAAGAACCGCATCAGAACCGTCCTCAAATATTTTTACACTAACGATTGTGCCCAGTACGAAATCAGATTTCTCATATGAGGTTTTTGCACCCTCCTGCACTGCGTTTCCCGATTCTGACTCTACATGCTCCGAGCAGCCTGTTATGGCCAATAATAGAATAACCAGTATGATTCCCAGTTTAAATTTCATATGTTCTCCTGCTTCAATTCATAGATCCGCATCTGCTTCATATACATTTCAATAGGGACTGTGCGCGTACAAACAGCTTCAGCGGAACATTTCTTGCAGTACCAGGGTAAGCTGAACGCCTCCTACCGATCGATTCGCCATAAGCTGTTTTAAGAAAAAGGCTTCGGATTTCTCCAAAGCCTTTTTGATACATTACTTGGCTGTACTTAGTGCTTCTTCAGCAAGCTTGAAGAACTCAACCACATGAATCGATACACCTGAAATTGCATCAGTGTGTCCTTCGTCATCAACATAATTGATTGCTGTTGGATCTTGTGTTTCCAGCAGGTAAGCTTCTGCTTTAGCAGCTTGTTCATGCCATTCTGCTTGAGCGCCGCCTTTTTCTACCATGCCGTATGCACCGCTTGCAGAAACAACTTTTTTCTTGTCTCCGCCGTCTTTGTGAACGCCGTTCCAGCTTACAGCTTCGATATTACCAAACATTACTGTCACATCAACCGTGTATTTCCAGCCTGATGTTTCGCTGAAATCAGCTTCTTCTGCGTGGTAAGCACCATTCTTGTAAGGACCCATTTCTTTTGGACCTTCTGCAAGTGCCTGCTCAGCAAGCTTGAAGAACTCAACAACGTGAATTGAAACGCCTGAAATGGCATCTGTATGACCTTCATCGTCTATGTAGTTGATTGCTGTTGGGTCTTGAGTTTCCAAGAGGTATGCTTCAGCTTTTTCAGCCTGCTCATGCCATGGTGCCTGTGCACCACCGTTTTCTACCATTGGGTAAAGACCCGCAGCAGAAACTTCATCTTTGTTCATACCTGCATCAACACTGACACCATTCCAGTCAGCTGATACGATTTTTCCATTTTCAACTTCAAGAATTGCGGCATACTTCCAGCCTGAGTTGCTGAAGTTTTCTTCCATTGCAAAATACTTTCCGTCTTCATACTGTCCAGCTTCCTCAGCTGGTGCCTCAGTCTCTTCAGCAGGCGCTTCAGCCTGTTCTGTCTGTGCAGGTTCCTCGGCAGGTGCTTCAGCAGGGGCTTCTGCAGGCGCTGATGAACAGCCAGCCAGCATAGATACAGCCACTACAGTTGAAAGGCCCAGGGCCAGTAATTTTTTGCTCATTTGTATCCTCCTCTTTAGATAGTCCCTATAGCAATGCACATATGTGCATACTCACCCTCATTATGTAACTTTGATAATTTAATATCAATAAAAAACGTTTTTTTGGTCATTTTGGTCATTTTGGTCATTCTTAATGCCTTATTACCCTACCTTTGCAGGCATCAATCAATGAGCGTCCAGTGCTACTTTTTGTGTGAGCACAAAGAGGTGGGCTTACACTTTGTATATTCACGCAATCACAGGGCAACTTGCAGTTGCCCATGTCGCTAGCCGCGCCATATACAAAATTACAGCCAAGCACCTCTTTTTGTGCGAGCACAAAGAGGATAGCTCGCTCTTTGCATATTCATGCAATCACAGGGCAACTTACAGTTGCCCATGTCGCTAGTCGCGCCATATACAAAATTACAGCCAAACACCTCTTTTTGTGCGAGCACAAAGAGGATAGCTCGCTCTTTGCATATTCATGCAATCACAGGGCAACTTACAGTTGCCCATGTCGCTAGTCGCGCCATATACAAAATTACAGCCAAACACCTCTTTTTGTGCGAGCACAAAGAGGTGCTTGGCTGTAATTTTGTGCATTGCTTTGTCTTTTCCACACAATACGAGACATTCAAGCTAATCACTCTTGAATGTCTCGTCAGCAATAACAAGCACGTTCTTGTTTTTCGTATTCAGTTGTTTTTATACATTCGTTTTCGATAAGCATACCTCCTACCAGGTTTTCGAGCAAATGGTAATACTTTGATCGAATTTCCAACAAACTCGTTTTCATTTCCTATATCTTGTATAGGGGTGTTACCGAATTTCTTATGGACCTACGTCCGTTAATACATCCTTGCTATTGCTTTTATAAGAATCCCCCTTTGAAAGGAAGGAGTTCCTTTGTATTTAGATATTACCCGAATCTATCTCCTCTAAACATCACTTTATTTATCAATCGGCAATTTTTTTAAAATCATACCGTTTAGTAGAGCAAACTAAAGTGCCTCACTTGCATTCATGTCTTCAATATAATCGAGAGAAATTTCCTCGGTTCTATGGTAGCTGCGGCCAATGTATATATCTATTTTCTGGACAGCCTGCTTGATTCTAAACGCTAGACGAATACGTCTGTTTCCAGTCTTGTAAATTCTAAATTCGTCAATACGTCCAGTCGTCAAATACTTTTCTTTAATCTTTTGTCTGATACTGTTGATTAGAAACATGTCAATTTCATCCACACCAATCACCAGATCATCCACAAGACCTGTAATCTCTCTGGATGTTCTTTTTACATGCTCGATTGTGAGCTTCATTCTGAGTGTTTCAATACAGTACCCAACGATTGCCGTCAATAGAAGTGCAATTAAGATATATAACATATGGAGCACCACCTTCCCACTTATGCCTCGTACTTTCCCCTATCCTATTTTTGTATGTAGTGCCGACAATCTAAGATTAAAGCCTATCGGTTTTGGATATTATATTTATACCAAATCCTATACGCGTAAAACCTATTATTCAAAAGCTCATAAAAAAACTTGATTCCACCGGCAATAGAAGATACAATTTTTAAAATACACTTAATTCCTGACGAACCATGACTGGAGGTACACTATGAAGAATATAGCTGCTTTTTTTGACATTGATGGAACCCTTTATAGAGACTCCTTGATGATTGAGCATTTCAAGAAACTGATTAAGTATGAAGTAATCGACCCGGCACTCTGGCACTCACATGTCAAACACACTTATAAGAACTGGCAAGAGCGTGTTGGTGAATATGAAAACTATATGGAAGAGCTGGCAAGCGTCTATGTGGATTCACTCAAGGGTCTGAAAAAGGAAGAAATACAGTTCATTTCAGAACAGGTAATAAAGCTGAAGGGCAATCAGGTTTACACTTACACACGTGACCAAATTGAGTGGCATAAGGAACAGGGACATAAGGTATTTTTCATTTCTGGAAGTCCTGAACATCTCGTTGCCAGAATGGCCCAGAAATATGGCGTTGAAGATTTTAAGGGTACTGAGTACCTGCTGAATCCAGATGGCACATTCACCGGCGAAGTCATCCCAAACTGGGATGCACAAAGTAAAAACCGAGTGATTCACGCCTTTGTAGACCAGTATGATATTGACCTGTCAAAGTCCTATGCTTACGGCGATACAAACGGCGATTTATCTATGATGTGCCTTGTAGGAAATCCTGTTGCCATCAATCCGACACGTGAGCTGCTGGACAATATCCGTTCCGAGCGCGCACTGTCTGGGAAAACCACCATCATTGTTGAAAGAAAGGATGTCATTTATAAGCTGACATCTGATGTGAATACAGTCCGATTCATTAAGTAGAAATCTATGACTTGAAGACTGGTCAACAGTTTTGTTTCTCGCTTCCTATACAAACACCAGGCAATCTGCGATTGCCTTGGTCGCTGGACAGTTTTAT
This sequence comes from uncultured Acidaminobacter sp., assembly GCA_963678925.1. Lineage (GTDB taxonomy): Bacteria > Bacillota > Clostridia > Peptostreptococcales > Acidaminobacteraceae. Next base: position 776,157 of record OY787533.1, read on the forward strand.
TTTTATTTTTCTATACGAACACCAGGCAATCTGTGATTGCCTCAGTTTGTAGATAAAACCGGTCTTTTCCGAAAGGAAAAGCCGGTTTTTCTGCATATAAGCCTATATATACAAATGATATGCATAGACTTCCATGTTTTTTTCGCTAGTTTTCTGAGATTGTGACAAGCAAAAGCAAGCAGCGCTTGTCGCTTAAGATTCCGCAGTCCTCGGTATCTTGTATAGCGTAGACGTTGCTTTTCTTTGACATCAGCAAAGACTCTTTCAATCGTTTCTTTGCGGGCTTTATAAATCATCTTGTTTTCCCAAGTGTGGCCCAAATGTTCTGCTTCTTCTTGATAGCCTGCAAAGATATGACGCGTAATGAGCTTGCGCTGTTCTTTCCCATTTGTGCACTTGTTAATATCAGGACAGCCTGGACATGTTTTAGGATGTGTCTTGTACTGTCTGTATCCATCTCGATCAGTTGTTAAATAATCAAGCGTTCGACCCTGTGGGCAAATATACACATCAAAGTATTCATCATATACGTACTCGTATTTCTTGTAAAAACCATCTTTTGTATGAGGGCGGGTATATGGAAGAACCGGTCGAATATCTTGTTCCATCAGCATCATGACGTTATAGGGCGTCTTGTAACCTGCATCCGCTGCGACTGCTTCGGGCTTTCCTACATTTTCTATCGATCGTTCCAATACTTTTTCTAGCATGGTACTATCATGTACATTTGCTCCCGTGACTTCAACGCCTACAACAAATCCGTGGCAGTCACATGCTGTATGAAATGAGTATGCCAAGCAGCGTTCCTTCTCGTTCTTATAAAATAGGCCGCTGTCTGGATCTGTCACGCTGACCTTTGTTATCTTCGTCGTTTCTTCTTCTTTTTTTTTAGAGGTCGTTTGCCGCGTTGCTCCCGTTCTTCTGCAACTTTAGCTTCAATCACTTTCTGATACGGTTTAGGCAGAACAGGAACTTCCTTTTCTTCGAGCCGATTCTTATTCGCACTTGCCTTCACATGTGTTGAATCAATGAAATAGGTGTGACTATCTACCAATCCATTCACCTTACAACGTTCTAACACATATGCGAAGATTTCTTCTGCTATCTCATTTTCTTCAAATCTATGTATGAAATTCTTTCCTACTGTTGAATGATGAGGGATTTTATCGTGAAATCTGTAGCCTATGAACCAACGATAGGCTATGTTTGTCTCTGTTTCTGAAATCGTCTGACGCATGGAATCTATCCCAAAAATCAGTTGCAGCATCGTTAGTTTAACCAGAACGATTGGATCAACACTTGGACGGCCGAGCTCCTTGCTGTATAAGTGTTCAACCTTATCGTATATCCATTCCCAGTCCATAACCGCATCAATTTTCCGCACCAGATGTTCTTGAGGAACCATGTCTTCTAGATTTACAAATGTCACTTCATTGCGTTTGTTTTCTGATTCGTGTTCGCGTCGTGTCAGCATATTTTTCACCTCCTTCTACTTATTCGACACGAAAAAAAGAACCCCTTTTTGTTTTAAGGGGTTCCTTCTACTTTTTCTACAGTCTGAGGCAATCTGTGATTGCCTTGGTCGCTGACGCGCCCAATACAAAAATAAGGAGGACCTGCAAGATTGATGTGAACATCATCTTGCAGGTCCTCCTTATTTTTGTGCTGTTCTTTGTTTAAGTCGCAAAAAAAAGCACCCTGTGGTCAAGGTGCCAATCCAATAGTAGCGTAAGCAGAGAAAGCACACTTTCAATCTCACTACTAAGTTCATTCGACATATAAAAATCGTTTTCCTCCACATAAATAAAAGAAAATGAAAATTTTATTTGCAGTCCCACATTTCAAATCATAGGAGAAAACGAAAGAGGTGATCACACCACGTCCCCCCGGATCATAGATGCAATCACCTCTTTTAAACCACTATGCTCGTATGTATAATTTCATTCTACAGACGGGAAACATTAGCAGCCTGAAGACCTTTTGGGCCTTCTTCAATTTCAAACTCAACAGATTGACCTTCTTCAAGAGTCTTAAATCCATCAGTTTGAATTGCGCTGAAATGAACGAAAACATCATCGCCTGCTTCGCGTTCGATAAATCCGAATCCTTTTTCAGCATTAAACCATTTTACTGTACCTTGCATGATACGGACCCCCTTTCGTGCTGTATTTCGCAGTCTTATCATTTTCATGAAACAGACTGTCTGACACGGTCCTGATTTTGAAAATTAAAGAAGTCCTAAAACCCTAGAATTTCAAAGCTTACCGCTTAAAAATATTATAACAAAATATATACATCGATTCCATAATTTTCGTCATACTCTGGTATAATTAGGGTATAAGTATAAGGGAGGTGCCACATGGATCTTCAAGAAATACTCAAACCTGGAAAACAAATTGAACTTACAATTACAAACGAGGATGGCAATACAAATAAAGTCAAAACACTTATCGAAAGCAGATACGATGGGGACTCCTTTGGTGTCATTGCACCTATTCATGAAGGAAACTACTATCCCCTGCATCCAAACGATAAGATCCAGCTGACTTTCGATGTTCCTCCTGAAGGCGGATCCAAAACCAAGGAAGTCTATAATATGGGAACTATGGTTCTCGAGAGAAAAAAGGTCGATGGCCAATCGGTCGTCATGCTGGCAAAGACATCCTCTCCAAAGAAAATTCAGCGTCGCCAGACATTCCGCCTGCATATTCTCAAAAATATTACCTATTCCTACAACGGCAAAAAGAAGGAAATACTCCTTAAGAATATAAGCGCAACCGGACTGCGTGGCATTATCGAAGAGCGTATACCCCATAAAACAGAAGTCATGATTTATCTCGACCTGGAAAACGAAGAGGAAACCATGGCCATCAAATGCAATGTGATTTCCTGTGACCAGGTCACGAATTCAATGATTCAACACGATCTGCGCCTTCAGTTTCTCGAACTGAACGGCGCACAGAAGAATAAGATTACTAACTTCATTTTCAGAAAACAGTCCGAATCCATTCGCAAGACCCTTGATGCAGAAGGTAGAAGCAAGTTTTCCGACATGATTTATGATTATGAGTCAAACAGACGTCATGGCGATGATTTTATCCTTCGCGCAGTCCCAATCATGGGACTTGTAACTTGGTTCATGTCGCTCAGCGCAATTGCACTCGTCGTTGAAGCACGACCTGAAGCACGCTACAACTTAGATCAGTATTTCAATTTCTACAAGCGCGGCTACTGGCGTACAGATTTGCTGACAATCGCATTTCTTATCGCCTTTGTTGAAATAATTCTCTGTACAGCAGGACTCTATATGAACTCAAAACGTCTAAAACGCGTTGGCGATCAGTACAATCGCGGGCTGATTATCAATCTTGTCTTCTCCATACTCCTGATTTTCATTTATATCTTGCTTCCTATCGGACAAGGCTAAACCCAATAGGTTATTTCACAAATATTAAGGGTCGATGCATTGGCATCGACCTTTTAGGTTGTCGACAAAATCGACAAGATGACAGACTGTAGAAAACTTCGAAAGACCCAAGTAGGCTAGCAGTAGCAGCCAAATTTAAAATTTGGGCTACCTGCTGAGAAGCGCAGATAAAATCCGCTCTGCGAGCGTACTAAGGTACGTGATCAGAGCGGATTTTATTTAGCAACGCAGTATTTCGGCGTTTTTCTACAGTCTGAAGGGTCGATGCATAGGCATCGACCCTTTCTTAAGCTAATAATGTGTTCCGTTGTCGTAGTACTTCTCCGCCTGTAGGGTATAAAACAGGACAGCAACCTCCTCAAAGCCTTCATCCATTACAGCGTCTGTAAAAGCGCTGGCTACCTCATTCTGAACCTCCTGAGGTCTGTCGAACCAGTGCACTTCAATAAAGGGATAAGCTGAACTTGATCCAGCCTCTTCAATCCAGATGCTCGGAAGCACTTCCACCGATACATGGTCTCTTGGACACTTTGTTATATGTGTCAGTGCATCCACCATTTTAGGCGTGATTTTTCGTACATCGCTCTCATACATTCCTCTAACACGAATATGTGGCATTTTTTCCTCCTACTCAGCCGATGGCGTCTCCAGGGAAATACCCTGTTCGTTGAACCACCCTTTTATAACTTCAACTTTTTCCTTTACGTCATCCAGATACCAAGTCTTATAAGTCCCCTTCATAACACGAACCGGACCTTGATTGTAGGCAAGTGTTGCAAGTTCAATGTCATTGTTGAAACTGTCCATCTGATCCCGTAGATATTTCACACCGTATTTGATACTCAGATGCGGATCAAAAAGCTGTTCACGCGAAAGTCCAAGTGCACGGCCTGTCGATTCCATAATCTGCATGAGTCCCAGCGCACCCTTATACTCACAATTTTGATCGTACCAGCTCTCCTGCCACAGCATCGCTGCAATCCACAGCTCATCAACGTCGTACTCCAGTGCTGCTTCCTTGATGTACTGGGCATACTCAGAGGCTTTTTCATAACTCAAATCTGCATTTTTCGTCATCATGAATTTGGATAGGCCATCATAGTAAGCCAACTCCGACTCAGAGGACTGGGCAAAATCAGCATCCGATGACTCTACGCTCATCTGGAATCCCAGGAAAGGATGGTAAGCGGCAGCCCACCCGAGAGTACTAAGAATTTCTTCCTTGAGTTCCAAATAAAGAATACCATTGGCTTCAATCATACAGCCTTCAATGCGGTCATGGTCCATCCACTCAAGAGAAGCTGCAGAGGGTTGACCGTGAATTGCTGCATCTGACCAGCTGACTTCAGATGTTCTAAGATTATAGTTTCGATTTGTTGATGTATAAATTCTAAAAGAATTCTTCTCACCATTCCAAGAACTCAAAAATCCGAGCGTTCTCAGCGTCTGATAATCCAGAGGCATGTAGAGGCTGTCGCCGCTCTTTAGGAAAGGATACTGCAGTCCGGAATTCGAGAAGCCATGGCCATCGATTACGGTCTGATTGCTGAAAACATTAAGCACAGTCTCATCTGCGAATCCAAAGCTTGAAAATGTAAGACTAAGTGCCGCAAGCGCGGCAACAATTTTTCGTTTCATTGCTTCCTCCAATTTTTCTTTCTTGATAAATCCAATTGTCCTTCGACTCCATACTAATTTTATACTACTTGACCCTGATGATACTAGGTTCATGACAAATTTTAAATACTACAAGCATAGAATTTGGATATATTTAATATATATAGTTCCGTTTTTTTCCGAACGTTCGCTAAAATATGCCGTTTCCTTCATATATTTTTGTCAAATACCCTCTTGGATTTTATCATAAATCAGTATATAATGGTTGCTAATTACTTTGAGGATGTGATTGTATGACGAATTTAAAAGATCTACCGAAAATTGAACTGCACTGTCATCTGGATGGAAGTGTCCGCCCTTCTACTGTGCTTGAGCTCGCACAAAAAAACGGGGTCACACTGCCAACCTACAACCTTGAAGAACTCAAAACCTATTTACAGGTTCCAGATGACTGTCCTTCGCTCAAGGTCTATCTTGAACGATTTGCACTGCCAAACGCGGTAATGCAGAGCCAAGACAATCTGTACAGAATCACTTCAGAGCTAATTGAGGATGTAGCCGCCGACGGTGTCAAATACATTGAAATCCGTTTTGCGCCAAGGCTGCACATGCAAGAGGGCCTCTCGTTTGATGAAATAGTCACGAGTGTTCTAAAAGCCATCCAGGAAGCCCCTGAAAAACATGGCATTTATGCCAATCTGATTCTGTGCTGTATGAGACATGAAGATGTCAAGTACAGTATTGAGGTCGTCGAGGCGGGACGCAAATTTTTAGGCAAAGGTGTTGTAGCAGTCGACCTGGCTGGAAATGAACATGAATTTCCGCCGGAACTGCACAAGGCCGCATTTGACCTCGCGAAAGAGTATGGCTATCACATTACCGTTCATGCTGGAGAGACCGGCATTGGCGAGAATGTGGAAAAATCCATCAATCTGCTTCATGCAGAGCGCATTGGTCACGGACTCTTCTGTAAAGATGTTCCCACTTCATATGATCTTGTCAAGTCACAAGCGATTCCCCTTGAACTATGCCCTGTCAGTAACCTGCACACAAAGGCAGTTCCCGAATACAGCGCACATCCATTTAATGCGTTTTATGAGGACGGAATCCAGGTAACGCTTAACACAGATAATATGACAGTCTCGAATATCACACAAACAGACGAGTACGAGAATTTGGCAAAGTTCTTTGATTTTAATGAAGATAATTTCAAACAGATTTATCTCAACAGTGTCGAAGCAGCCTTTGCATCAAATGAAGTAAAAATGCACCTTAAAGAGCTCATTATGCAGTACTTCGCCTAAAAAAAATCCCCTTTTAGGATACCATCGTGTATCCAAAAGGGGATTTTTTGCAGTGTTCCATAAAAAGTTGAAGGTATTATTCAAAAAATGTTGAATATTTAGAAATTGACAAGCTTATATTAAGGAGTGAAAAAAATATGAAACGTCGCAGTATTATTCCCCGGTTGGTTCTCATATTTGCTGTCAATGGTATAATTACCGCATTTGCTCTGGCAGCACTTAAGAATCAACCTTTCTATGTTTCACCTATTGCAGCAGCCCTTCTTGGACAGCTTGGAATGCTGCTCAGCATCACACTCATTCGTAATCAGTTTTCACTGGTACTGAAGCACGTTGAAGCCGTATCAGCAGGTCATGTCACTGCAAAACTCTCTCATAAGGTCTACAAGGAGTTTGAAATCCTTGGTGCGTCGATTGACGCCATGAGCAAGGACATGAAAATCATGATTGGCAAGATGCTCATGGTCAGTGAGAAGCTTGCAAAATCCATTGGCAGCATCCGCGAAACGGGAAACCAGCTTGCAGTCTCCTTTGAGAATGTGGCAGAGAATGTGACTGATATTGCTGGCTCGATTGATGATATCTCCAGCAGCGCTCAGACAACCCATAATGATGCTGCACACATGGTCAGTGGTATCAATCGTATCGCCGAGCTTTCGGAGGAACTGAGAACCTACTCCACCGATATGGGGCAGGCCATCCAGATCAATGCAGATAACTCCATGAAAATCATTGAGATCCTCAAGGAGGGGTCTGAAGAGAATCTGAGTATCTCCAAAGATGTGCATGACCTCAAAAAATCAATGGTCAGCATCGAAGAAATCATTCAGATTATTACTTCCATAAGCGAACAGACCAATCTTTTGGCCCTCAACGCTTCCATAGAAGCTGCACGTGCAGGTGATGCCGGCCGCGGATTCGCAGTCGTTGCAGAAGAGGTTCGCAAGCTGGCTGAACAGTCCAGCGAGTCTACTGAAAACATTAAGAATATCATTAATTCTGTGTCTGAAAAAACGGAGTCCATCTCGAATAGAATTGAGCAGCTTGTCGATGATTCAAAGAACAGCATCGAATTCGCCGACAACTCAAACCATATGCTGAATGAGGTGAACACAACTGTTTCACGAACTACCGATTCAGTGAATGATATCAGCGCACTCTGTCAGACTCAGCTGAAGACAACCAATCAGATATTCAGTCTTGTTGAAGGGGTGACTACAAGCTCGCAGGATGTTACTGCAAACGTTGAGGAGGCTGCAGCTCTCACTCAGGAGCAAAGTGCAAGCATCAGCGGGATGTCCACCTCGCTCGAAGGCATACACGGCATTTCTGGCGAACTTATGGAAATCGTTGATGACTACAAGCAGGGTCTCAAGGTCGATGCCAAAACTCTGTCACAGATCGAACAGACGATTAAGGCAATGCAGGGATATATCGATAGCAAGCGTCTCACTGCACTTGACGCTATCACGGCTGAAGATCTTCACAGCTTTGTAAAGGGCAATGAAAACTATGAGTTTGGTGCACTGCTCAATGCAAATGGTATAGGCATTCGCTTCTCTGACTTGAGCATGAAGGGAAAAACGATTGATGTTTCCTACAGGCCTTTCTTTACAGATGTTCAAGATGGCAGCACCCATAAGTCAGAACCATACATTTCCCAAATCACCAATGAATTTTGTATTACCGCTTCAATTCCCATCTGGATTGATGGTGAAATTACCGGTGTTTTTGTAATCGATTCGACAATTTAGCAGGCTTGTTCAGCATTCGAGTTGTTTAATTAAATATTTGGGTCGTTCACTAAGAAACTTGGAGTTTTCGTATAAATTTTGCGATGTGTCTCCAAGTTTCTGCTATAATATTATGTAACATATTCAGAAAGATCGGAGGCCCTCCATGGCGCGTAAAGAAAAGAAACCTCATATAGAATTTGATAGTAAAAAATATCTTCGAATTCCAATAAAAACACATGTTGTAATGCACGGTGACAAACTGCAGGATATCGTCAGCAAATATGCCGCAGATCAGCTGGAAGATGGTGACATTCTTTTCATTTCAGAAAAGATTGTTGCGATTACACAAGGTCGTGCTTTGCCGCTTAAAGAGATCCATCCGCGCCCACTCGCTCGTCTGCTGTCAAATCATGTTACTAAAACACCGGCGGGTATTGGTCTTGGCATGCCTGAGACTATGGAAATGGCGCTCCGCGAATGCGGTATTCCAAGAATACTGTTCGCAGCAGCATGCAGCGCTGTGACGCGTCCATTCGGACGCCGCGGCATGTTCTACGAAATTGCTGGCTACCGCGCACAGTCTATCGATGGACCGACGCCAAACACGCTGCCGCCGTACAATCAATACGTTGTACTCGGCCCAGACAAACCGGATCAGGTTGCAACAGAGATTGGCAGCTTTCTCAAGTGCGATGTTGCTATTGTTGATATCAATGATATCGATGGCGTAATTTTAGGTATTTCAAGCCACACGATGAGTCGTGAAAAGATCAAACGTATTCTGAAAGACAATCCGCTTGGTCAGAACCATGAGCAGACTCCACTGGGAATTATTAGAGAAATCAAGGAATAATCGTAAAAAAGACTGTCCGGCAAATGCCTGACAGTCTTTATATTTTATGACTTCTCACCTGGCTAGCAGTCCTTTTCTTGAAAGAGCCTCCCCTGCCATGTGTCAAGTTCCTTCAGGCGTTTATCAATGCCATTGAGTACCGCCCGCTTACGAAGCGGCCATCGCGGCGCAACAAGGGTCTCTTTTGCGCCATCACCAGTGAGTCTGTGAACCACTATATTCGGAGCAAGGTTTTCAAGAATCTGCACTGTAATCTCTATATACGCTTGCATTTCCAAAATTTCAAAAACTTCTCTTTCATAAGTGGCATGAAGTGTCGTACCTTCTATCACATGCAGCAGGTGGATTTTAATACCATCTATCCCCATACATGATAGGTAGCGCACAGTCTGCAAAATGTCCTCAGTTGATTCCCCCGGCAAGCCGACAATGATATGAACGACCGTTTCAATATGTCTGTCTTTCAGATTCTTCAGAGCGTTTTCAAAGACACTCAGCTCATAGCCGCGGTTCATCCATCTCGCCGAACGCGCATGAATGGTCTGAAGGCCAAGTTCCACCCACAGGTGGGTTTTATTGTTCAAGCCTTCAAGCACATCCAGTATCGGCATATCGAGACAATCCGGACGTGTTGCAATGGCCACGCCGCACACCTCTTCGTCTTCAAGGGCACTTAAGTAGAGCTTCTCCAGTTTCTTCGGATCGCCGTATGTATTTGTATAGCTTTGAAAATAGGCTATATACTTGTTTACAGGCCATTTGGAACGCTGTACTTCTTTCTGAGCTCTGATTTGCTCCTGTATGGAGCTGGTTGGACAGCCTGCAAACGTTCCCGATCCGTCCTCTGAGCAAAAAATACAGCCGCCTGTGCTCAGTGACCCGTCCCTGTTCGGACAAGTCAGTCCAGCACTGAGCGAAAGTTTGCCCACTTTCTCTCCATGTCTGCTTCTTAAATATGTATTTAAGGCGTAGTACCGCTTGTCATTCCATCTCACGCTATTGTCCTCCATATGATTCTCATAGACATTTTACCGCATCTGACGCCTATAGTCGAACGAATGAAGACTTCTATTGCCCATGTCGCTAGTCCTCTTTGTACCAAATTGACAGTGCAACCTTCGATTGCCCCTATCCTCATTCCTCTTTGTACCAAATTGACAGGGTAATCTTCGATTACCCATGTCATCATTCCTCTTTGTACCAAATTGGCAGGGCAATCTTCGATTGCCCATGTCGCTAGTCGCGCCATATACGCATATACATGGAGTCTTCAACTTTTGTGCGCGCACAAGTTGAAGACTCCATGTATATGCGTGCATTTCTTTGCCTTTTCCGGAAAAAAAGGGGCACCTGCATGGGGGCGCAGATGCCTAATAATGGTGTGATTCGAATATGAATCCTGTTAGCGTTTATCAATTTTCGACAAGACATCTTTAATCTTGTCAGGCCGAAAGGGTTTCACAATAAAATCTTTAACACCCTTTATGATAGCCTCTTTTACATAACTTGCGTGTCCCATGGAGGAACACATTACAATTTTGGCATTTGAATCAATCGCCATGATGGCGTCAATTGCCTCTAGGCCGCCCATTACTGGCATGACCATATCTATCATTACCAAATCTGGATAATGTCGCATGTAAGCATCAATTGCTTCCTGTCCGTTCTCTGCTTCAGCTATGACCTCATGGCCAAGAGCCTCCACATTCGTTCTCAACAACCCGCGCATGAATTTTGAATCATCCGCAATCAGAATCTTCATTTTACTACGCCCACTTTCATTTTTACAAAATAAAGGCGCTGGGAATCCCCAGACGCCTGAATCAACACCTATAACATGATTCGGCAGCCTGGCGATCATAGAATAATTCCCTTAGATCCATGGCTTTGCGGCCCTGCTTTTCAACAGGTGTGCTAGTATCGTCATCTCTGTTCACAAATACAAGTTTAGCGAATAGTCATTAAAAATGCAAGTTTGCATTTCAAATTAGGACTTAAGACGCATCACTGTATTTCATTTTACTCTATTTCCACATTTAGGGCAATAGTCAAAATCCTCTTGCATTGGATTCCCGCATTTCGAACAGAGATTTAATGCTGTATTGAATTGGCGCTTATTGACTGGCTCTATGTCCCAATAAGTAAGTTTGCTGAAATCACCGCCATATTTATCTTCACTTTCAGGTTTGACCGTATAGTGGGTTCCACAAGCAACACACTTCACCGCATGGCGGAAATGCCATTTCCAAACTGGTAAAAAGAACAGATGAAAATATCGATAATGCGTAATAACCGAAAATCCTCTTTCACCGCTACAGTTATGACATGGAAGCGTCTGAACATACTCTTTGACAGCTTCCTTTTCTTGAATACCCATTATCAAGAACATAAACACACCTCTGACTTTTTCAAAATGACATTATTATTCCAATACAAGTATATCAGAATTTTTTTATGGATACATGAGAATAGAATCATTAATTTTCCATAATAATGAAATCAATTATTTTATACAGCAATAAGGGGTCCGGCACACATGCCGAACCCCTCATAAATTATAAAGTCTTCTTATTCCAAAATAATTTCACAGCCATCCACATAGCGCGCATGAATGTTTCGGTCATCCCCGCAATAGATAAACCGCTGCAGCCGCTCTTCAACAGAGCGGTCCAGTTCGATATGGAGTTCAGTATCATCAATGACAAGCGCATCGAACCGATAGCCCGGCTCAAAACTTCCGACACGTCCAAAGAACGCGCCGCCACCTTTGGTACCCATATAGAATACCTCTGATGTCGTAAGCGGTTGAAGACTGCTGTCCACCATCTGCCAAATCATCTTTGATCCTTGAACAGCCTGTGACATGACCTGTGCAATTGACACCTTGTGACCTGCACCTACATCTGTTCCAAGACCTACGTGTACGCCTGCATTAATAAACTTTCTCACAGGCATAATACCACTTGAAAGATTATAGTTGGCGTTGGGACAATGTGCACTGAACACACCCCGCTCACCCATCATCTGAATTTCAGCATCCGTATTGTGCACACAATGCGCCATGACTGTCTTATTGTTCAAAAGGCCATGTGCGGCATATACCGATGCATAATTATCATATTCAGGATGCAGCTGTGCCACCCATTCTACCTCACCCAGATTCTCACTGATATGCGACTGCACAGGAATGTCCATTTCCTTTGCCAGATCGCCAAGACCCTGCATCAGTTCCCCAGTGCAGGTCGGTACGAATCTTGGTGTAACAATAGGTCGAATCCGTTTTGAAACATCACTGAAAGATTCGAGAAAAGCACGCGTATCCTTTAAAGCGCCCTCTGTACTTTCAATAAGATATTCCGGTGAGTTTCTGTCCATATTCACCTTGCCAACATATGCGCCAATACCGGATTCGTCCAAAATCCGAACCAGCAGCTTTGTACTCTCAAGATGAATGGTTGAAAACAGGACAACGCGAGTTGTTCCCTGCTTTAGTAATTCTTTTACAACTTTCCGGTAAACGCGCTCAGCAAATTTCAAGTCGCTGAACATGGCTTCTGTTGGAAATGTATAATCCTCAAGCCATGGTAGTAATTCCTTATCGAGCCCAAGCCCGATATTCGGATACTGCGGTGCATGAAAATGCAAATCAACAAAGCCAGGTACAATCAGCCGATCCCCGTAATCGACAATTTCTGACCTGTCAAAGTCTTCCGGCAGCTCCCTTACCACCGCTTCTACCACATCGTCTGAAACAAGAATGTATCCGTTTTCGACGACATTGAAAGCCTCTGGGCTTTCAGTAAAAACGACATGCCCTTTATAGGCTTTACGCAAGCCAATCACTCCTCGTCCATTTATTTGTCCGTCCTCTGATATTGTATCAGATTTTTTGAAACTCAGCAAAATACCTGCTTTTTCTATTTAGATAAATATTACAAATCCATTTATCATAAATCGAGGACAAATCCACAAACTGTATGCAAGTTTATATGTGCACACTTTCATTTGCTACACTAATCCATTCATTGCATATTTCTTTCAAATCTCTTCAAAAATAAAAAAATAACGGCTAAAAAGCCGTTATAAGAAAGCATTAGTAGGATGAACCACGAACCGTTTGGGAGATTTGCTGACGTCCTACTTTTTGCATTTGGCACAAAATTATTTATAAATATGATATATGACCACTCTACATATTGCAAGCTTCGTTAATTATTTATCAATTCTTTTTAATCACAGCGTTCTTTCCATTTAGAAAATCCTGTAATTCCTTAACAAAGCTCTGATACTCTTCCATGAAATCCTCAACAATAACTTCAATACCCGCAGTATCGTCGTTAAGCAGTGCAGCCTTAATCATTTCCATACTTTCACAAATATCTTCAGACCCGAACTTTGATATCAGATCATCAATGCCATCAATTTCATGACTTAGCATCAATATATTTAAGGGTTCGGTCGCAGCCAAGACGCCATCAACCTTCTTTGGACTCCCTATTACAAAGTCTCGCATACGCGTGTCAAAGGTTTCATTGCCCACATGGCGCCTGCTCTTTTCGAGCTCGCCCTGCTGAATGTAGCGATAGGCAAAACGCTTGCTTGTTTTACCCTTAAAAACACTCAAGTCCAGTATTTCGTTAATCATACCAAGCATCTGCGCTTCGTCGATAGGTGTCTCAAGAAAATATGACGTGCCACCTGCTGCAAACTCAGACAGGTTGCCTCTGTTTTCAGAGCTCGTGACAACAATAATCGGCAAATCGTGTTGTGTGTAGTTCAAGCTGTCCCGAAGTGTCTTGAGAATATAAATGGAATCACTCGATCTTAACTGTCCGCTGAGAATCACAAATGCATAGCTATACTGATCAAGCGCCTGGAGCACTTCATTAATGTCTTGCGCAAAATCCACATCGAAGCCGCACATGTCTTCAAGATACCCCTGGTAGTAGTTTTTTTCCACTTCCTTCTCTTCTATGACAAGAACACGAGTATGCGCTGAATTGATGCGTGTTCTCAGTTTTGATGTCCCGCTTTCTACGTCACTCCTATTTGCCTTTTCAAGGGTGATGGCAAATGTGAACTTCGATCCCTTGGAAATTTCACTCTCAACAAGCATATAGCCCTGCATAAGCTCTGCATAACTTTTGCAGATAGCCAGTCCAAGACCAGAGCCCTCATAATTTGTTATGGCACTGTCCTGACCAGGGATCATCTGTGCGAACAGTTTCTTTTGCATTTCCTCGGTAATGCCAATCCCCGTATCTTCGATTTCAAAGGCAATCTTGATTTTTTCTGCAGTTTCCTCCAGTTTCCTGACAGTCATGCAGACACTGCCTTCCTTTGTGAATTTAAAAGCATTTCCGAGCAGATTGATTAAAATCTGCTGAATCTTGCTCGCATCCCCAAATACATGCTTCGGCAAGTCTTTGTCTATACGATGAATAAATGTCACACCTGTATTGCTATTCTTGATTTGATACATGCGTATCAGATTCCTTACAAGTATTTGCAGGTCGAACTCCTCAATATCTGCTTTCAAAAGATTGGATTCAAGCTTGGACATCTCAAGCACATCCTCAATCATGCTCAGCAGGGCATCTGCTGAAAAGAGAATATCATCCACAAACTCACCTTGCTCATCGTCTAGGATTGTATCCCTTAACAGCTGTCCCATCCCAAGTATCCCATTGATCGGTGTCCTGATTTCGTGTGAAATCATGGCAAGAAACTGGTTCTTGGACTGATACGCATCCTCAACGACGTCAAACGCCTGCTCCACTTTCTGCTGAAGCTTCTTGCGGTCTGTTATGTCCTGCATGGTCCCGTAAAGGCGAACAACGTTTCCATCATCATCGAGGTCAACCTTTGCCCGCGTTACAATCCATCTGATTTTTCCTTCTATAGTTATAATGCGATATTCTACACTATAGCCTTGCCCGCTGACGACCTGTTCATGTGCCTGCTCCACTTTTCTTACATCATCAGGATGTACAAACCGCATAAATGTGTTAATGTTGGCCTTTATGGTCTTGTCTTTAAAGTCGAGCATGCGGTATATTTCATCAGACCAGAACTCCTGCCCCGTTCTATAGTTATGCTCCCAGTCACCTATTTGGGCAATCCGCTGTATTTGGTTCAGACGGGTCTGCAGGTGTTTATTGCTGCTGTCCATTTCAACTTGTGCGGTCAAATTATGGTGAATATAGGCCGTACTGTTGGGCCCTTCGACAAGTTCGACTTCAAACCAGCACCCGTCAATATCTATAAGGGCCATGTCCTCTTTTTCATAGCGTTGAAGCCATTCAAGCCCATCTCGCATATCAATGATTTCATCCAGGGTCTTGCCTGAAACATCATTGATATCCAATTTCAGCAAATCGCAAAAAGAAGGGTTGACCTCATCAACAGTGAAATTGTCTCCATAATTCGTTAGGACAAGTATTGGGATTGTCGTTTCCATTAGCCATCTGCTGTTCATGATTACCTCCTTTTGTCTTAATTTTTCTATACCCTGCCCAGCCCAGCTCGAAGCTAAATTTTACGCCCCTATGATTTTGACAAGAATACGCTTTTGCCTCTTTCCATCAAACTCTCCATAGAAAATCTGTTCCCACGGTCCGAAGTCAAGTTCTCCCCCTGTTATGGCAACAACAACCTCTCTCCCCATGACAGTCCGTTTGAGATGTGCATCAGCGTTATCTTCAAAACCGTTATGATCGTATTGACTATATGGCCTTTCGGGCGCCAGCTTCTCAAGCCAGCGTTCAAAGTCCCTGTGCAGTCCTGATTCATCATCATTTATAAATACACTGGATGTTATATGCATGGCATTGCATAAAAGTAAACCTTCCTGAATACCGCTTTCCCTCAAGCAAGCCTCAACCTGCGCCGTTATGTTGATAAACTCTCTTCTGGAAGTGGTGTTGAACCAAAGTTCCTTTCTGTAGCTTTTCATATGCTGGTTACCTCCCTACATTAATATGGTTTCTCATGTTCAAAATTATACCAAAATTCCCTCCTGCACCCTCACCAAATTCTCAACTTATCTTTCGTAAACCTATTGATTAATTGAATAAATCATGCTAAATTAAAGATGAACATATGAACAATCATTCATGTGTAATCCTAAAAAATATGCTTAGAGGTGTTTCCTATGACTTATCAATATGTACTCGATGGACTTAATTGCGCTTCCTGTGCACAAAAGATCGAGGCCGCCGTTCGCGGCTTTGAATATATCGAAAATGCAGACTTTAACTTTGTGACAAAACGCTTAACCGTAACCCCTAAATCTGGCAGTGATTCTTCAAACCTTTTATCGGATACTTTGAAAATCGTGAAGAGGCTCGAACCCCATGTCAATGTAATCCCTTTTGAAGAAAACAATGCCTGTCCAGAAGAAATCATCTATGATCTTGAAGGTCTTCACTGTTCAAGCTGTGCAGCAAAAATCGATGAAAAGCTTAAGCAATCAGAGCTTCTTGAGCAGGCAGCGCTCAGCTTTGTCTCAAAAACAATCACGATTATCCCAAAAGCAGGTGTAAGTGCCGATCAAGCAGATGCCCTTGTTGAAAAGACAGTGCACCATTTTGAGCCTGATGTCGGCGTAAAAAACAGATGGAATGCAAATGAACCCACTGCAAATTCCGATGATTCAGAACCTAAAACCTTCTTGGGATACTCCTTCCAAACACTACGGCTTGCAAGTGCGCTGGCTCTGTTTGCGGGAAGCTTCTTTGCCAAACACAATGGCTTCCTGATCATTGTCCTCACGCTTGCAGCTTACCTAATTGCAGGTCTTCCAGTACTGCAGCGGGCTTTTAAAGGCATGCGCAACGGACAGCTTTTCGATGAAAACTTCCTAATGGCAGTAGCAACCTTTGGAGCCTTGGGACTTGGAGAGTGGCGTGAAGCAGCTGCTGTAATGCTCTTTTACGAAATCGGCGAAGCCTTCCAGGACCGCGCAGTCAATAACTCCAGAAAATCCATCCAGAGCCTTCTTAACATCAAACCTGACTTTGCTACGGTTATTGACGGATTCAATATGACTGTAGTTAAGCCAGAACACGTTACCATTGGCCAGAAGCTACTGATAAAGCCTGGTGAAAAGGTACCTCTTGACGGCGTGGTCTTATCCGGCCAAAGCACCCTGGATACCTCTGCTCTCACAGGCGAATCTATTCCCCGTGCTGTGGAAAAGGGGGACGAAGTTCTCAGCGGCGCTGTCAATCAAAATGCCTCAATTACAATTGAGGTGACACGTCCCTTCAAAGACTCAACAGTGGCACGGATTATGAAGCTCGTCGAGCATTCAGCTGCCAAAAAGTCAGAAACAGAGAAGTTCATTACACGGTTTTCACGCTATTACACACCGGTGGTTGTGTTCTCTGCACTTGCTCTTGCAGTCATTCCACCACTGGCCCTTGGCGGACTCTGGTCAGTCTGGGTTAAGAGAGCTCTGATATTTCTAGTTGTCTCCTGCCCATGTGCCCTGGTCGTATCCATACCGCTGGGCTACTTCGGAGGCATCGGTGCAGCTTCAAAAAAAGGCATTCTCATAAAAGGCGGACAGTATCTGGATGCCCTTTATAGCCTGAAAACGGTTGTATTTGATAAAACCGGCACGCTCACTGAAGGTAAGTTCAAAGTAGAAACCCTTCAACCTGTGAATGGAACGAGCACAGATGCCCTTCTCGAGTGGGCTGCCATCGCAGAGGCACACTCGAACCACCCCATAGCGAAATCCATTGTAGATCGTGCTGGCCTCACTCAGGAAAGCTTGATGGTTGATGCCTATGAGGATATTCCAGGACATGGGGTTAAGGCAACGCGCGGTTCCGAAGTCATTCTGGCAGGAAATATGCGCCTTATGAAAAAGGAAAATATAGAATTTACACAGGCGCCTGATGTGGGTACAGCTGTTTATGTGGCTGTCAATGGCACCTATAAGGGATGGATTCAGATTGCAGACCTCCCTAAGGCAGACGCAGCTGCTGCAATTTCTGCCCTGAGAAAAGAACGCATTTCACATATTGAAATGCTGACAGGTGATACTAAGGGAGCAGCTGAGCTCACTGCAAGATCGCTGGATCTTGATGGTTTCAAATCAGAGCTTCTTCCAGAAGACAAGGTTTTCGCCGTCGAGGCGCTCGAAGAAAAGTATGGATCTACCGGAACTCTTGCCTTTGTTGGTGATGGCGTAAATGACGCACCTGTTCTTGCACGTGCCGATGTCGGCATTGCCATGGGGGCGCTTGGGTCTGACGCCGCAATCGAGGCTGCAGATGTCGTTCTCATGACTGATGAACCCTCAAAGATTGCCGAGGCAATTCATATTTCACGTTTTACACGTAACATCGTCCTGCAAAATATTATTTTTGCCTTGGGCATTAAGGTGGCTGTCATGATTCTTGGCGCACTGGGCATCGCAACCATGTGGATGGCCATTTTCGCCGACGTAGGCGTGGCCGTTCTCGCTGTACTCAATGCCGCCCGTATTCTGAAAGTATAGAGCACAAGCTAAAACATAAAACCAGCACATCCTTGTGCTGGTTTTTCTGTACCGATTCATTTTAATGGCATTAAGGACGTATTTCCACTGCAAAATACACCATTTTTATGGCATTTTGAGTTTTTTTTGTTTATAATAATGGCGGGAAAGTACTGACTTGAGTATAAATGTGGGTATAGTCTTTAAGAGATATGCCCCACATTATGGAAAAGTATATAAGGAGATGAATCAATGGACTGCAGAGTACCTATTCTTGACAAGTTGCACTGGATTGGCGTCAACGACCGCGAGACGACTCTTTTCGAAAACTTTTGGCCCCTTGAGAAGGGTGTTACATACAATTCTTACTTGATCGACGATGAAAAGGTTGCCATTCTCGATACTGTAAAATTCAACAAGACGGATCAGTATCTCGCAAAAATCAAGGAAATCATCGGCGATAAGAAAGTTGACTATCTGATTGTAAACCACATGGAGCCTGACCATTCTGGCTCGATTCGCGCTGTTATCAGCGAGTATCCAGACTGTAAGATTGTCGGAAACAGCAAAACACACGACTTCATCCGCGGTTTCTATGACATCACGGACAACCTCTACGAAATCAAAGAAGGCGATGTTCTAGACCTAGGTCACCACAAACTGACATTCTTTATTACTCCAATGATTCACTGGCCAGAAACAATGATGACATATGACCAGACTGAAAAGATTCTGTTCTCTATGGATGCCTTTGGCGGTTTCGGTGCGCTTGATGGCGGTATTTTTGATGACGAAGTCAACGTTGAGTACTATGAAGATGAAATCAGACGCTATTACTCAAATATCGTTGCCAAGTACAGCCCTATCGTACAACGTGCACTTAAACGTCTGTCAGATGTAGAAATCAATATTATTGCGCCTACACACGGTCCGGTATGGAGAACCAACCCGGGAACGATTGTAGATTACTACGACAAATGGAGCCGCTACGAAGCAGAAGAAGGCGTTGTTATCGTTTATGGTACAATGTACGGCAATACTGCAAAAATGGCAGATTATATCGCCCGCATCATTTCAGAGCAAGGTATTCGAAATGTTAGAGTGTATGATGCATCCAAGACACATTTGTCTTATATTCTGAGCGATGTATGGAGATTCAAAGGTGTCATCCTTGGATCTTGCGCATACAACACACATGTGTTCCCTGCTATGGAAGCGGTAATTAATAAGCTAGAGCATACAGGCCTGAAAAACAGATACCTTGGTGTATTTGGCAACATGTCCTGGAGCGGCGGCGGTGTGAAGGAACTGGATATTTTTGCTGAAAAAGTGAAATGGGAACGTGTTGGCGAATCCATTGAAGCAAAATATACACCAAAGCAGGCTGAATTTGAAAAGCTGGCAGAGCTCGGCAAAGCCATGGCCGAAAAAGTAAAAAACAATCCTAAGTAATCCATAATTATACAGCAACTATCAAACTGCCTGAAAAAATTTCAGGCAGTTTTTTTGTGCATTTTTTACAGAAAGAAAATGCACAATATTTACTTTAATTGCAAACCCCTATCAATTAGCCATTTGTCCATATCATAGTATTTCAATTGGAATACTTTGGTATTTGAGAAACAAATACTCAGCACTCAGACATGTCTTTTCTCAATCCATAAGCCTGTTGAATCATACTATAATCTATTCGTGAACATCAACTTACGTAGGAGGTATTATTTATGGAAACAAAAAAAGGCATACTGATTGCCGGAGGTATTGTAGGACTTATTTCAGTTTTTCTCGTTATGCTCGGCAACCCTGCCAACATGGGATTTTGCATTGCCTGCTTCATCCGGGACATTTCCGGAAGCATCGGACTGCACCGCGCAGCCGTAGTACAGTACATCAGACCAGAGGTTTTGGGACTCGTGCTAGGTGCAATGCTTATTGCCTTCAGCAAAGGTGAATTTAACCCAAAGGGTGGTTCCTCCCCAGTAACACGTTTTATCTTAGGTGTGGTCGTCATGATTGGCGCCCTTGTATTTCTTGGCTGTCCACTTAGGATGGCGCTTCGCATTGCCGGCGGAGACCTAAATGCCATTGTGGGGCTGGTCGGTTTTATCAGTGGTATAGGCATTGGCATCCTCTTCCTTAACAAGGGCTTCTCCCTAAAGCGCGCTTACGCTCAGTCTGCAATCGAGGGCTCTGCTTTTCCTGCAGTTACCCTTTTGCTTCTAGTTCTATTTGTTGCTGCTCCAACACTCTTCATTTTGAGTGAATCAGGCCCAGGAGCACTCCATGCGCCTATACTCATATCACTCCTCTTCGGAGCTGGTGTCGGCGCTCTGGCACAACGCACACGCCTTTGTATGGTAGGTGGAATCAGGGATATGATCATGTTCAAGGATGCACACCTGCTGACTGGATTCATTGCTTTGATTGTCATGGCCGGTATTGGCTCAATCGCAACTGGAAATTTCACACTTGGATTTGAAGGCCAGCCTATTGCACATTCAGATGGTCTTTGGAATTTCCTTGGCATGGTTGCAGTTGGATGGGGGTCTGTTCTGCTTGGTGGATGTCCTTTGAGACAGCTCATTCTCTCCGGGGAAGGCAATACGGATTCTGCAGTTACAATTATCGGCCTGCTTGTAGGCGCTGCCATTGCCCATAATTTCGGACTTGCAGCTTCACCTAAAGGTGTTCCTGTACAGGGAATGTATGCACTTTCTTTTGGACTTGTCGTACTGGCAGTCATCTCAGTTTTCAATACTGAAGGTATTACTAAAACGGCTTAGGAGGTCAATATGATAGTAGATGCACGTGGCATGTCTTGCCCACAACCGATTTTAATGACTAAGAAAGCAGTAGGAACACAAGCCACTGCCTTTGAAATTCTCGTTGACAGCCAAGTGGCTAAAAACAACGTGGAACGCTTCCTGAAATCTTCAGGCTATACGCCTGAGTCAACCGAGGATGGCGGTGACATTCGAATTCATGCAAAAAAATAATCTTCTCGAATACATCGTAACCTTTCACACTCACAGTGGCGCCCTTAAATGCAGTAAATACTGTAAGGCCTGTGATATTCCATGTGTGCTGATGCCTGTTCCCAGAAAACTGAGCTCAAGCTGCGGCGTATGTGCAAAAATATCCAGCACCACTGCACCGGTTGATTTTGACCTTATGGATGGTGACAAGGTTTATCGAATCACCAACGATATTTACGAACTCGTTTATGACTTTATGTAATAAAAAGACGCCTTCGGCGTTTCGCAAGGGAACCCTATAGTTCCCTTCGACGCTGGTACAGCCAGCTGAACACCCTTCTTAAATCGGACAATTTAATTACCTAGACAATTAAAAAGGGACTGCTTATCCAATAGGCAGTCCCTTTCAAATTCAATTAACATTTACATGACTCACTACCAGTGAGTTTTCCATTAATAATGGCAATCGCTCAGCCAACGCCAGTATTGATCCTTATGGCCCCAGTGATACAATTCCTCTGGCAGGCACCACATTCTATGCAAGCCGGTTCATTGACGATCTGGAGCTTGCCCGCCTGACTGTCAAACACCCCATGTGGACAGACATTCTCACACATGCCGCACATAATGCATTTCTCTTCTGTGAAGTTTATCTTCATATGCCCACCTGCAACATTGCGAGCCCGTAAACGAGCCCCCCCACAACTGCTATGCCAATTAGAATCGGCAATACTTTCAATGTTTCATTTGTCGTTTCCGTATAGGATGTAATCGGTGTTGCTCCAGTGAAATTGAGGGCATAGTATTCAATCAGTGCCGCACCAATCAAACACATTCCCGCTGCCTCAAAATAGGAACTCCTGCTTTGCGTCACCCACGCGAAGGTTCCCACGGCCCAAACTGCAGATATGGGTATGGCGCGCACCGTAAACCAGTTTCCTCTTAATGCCGGCAAAGCTGCTGGAAAAAGTACCGATCCGAAAAAGCTGATGCTGACACCCCAAACCAAGAGCTGAGAAATCCAGCTTGTATCTGTGAAATCATACTTACCTGCTATGGCAAAGCACATGAACAACACCACCGCAAGAGCTGTGAATTTCAAAGACTGAATAAACTCAAGTGGTGTTAGAATCATACGCTCACCCAACTCAAAACGTACCTGTCTCATATCCTTTGACGCCTTATAACCCGCAGTAACAAATGTGCTGATGTCTTCTGCACGCACAGGTCCATAAACAACTGTAAAACCTGTTTTCTGTTTTACTTCAAATGCACTTACACCCGGTGCTCCCAGCTGTGGCAGTATGATCCATCTATGGCTTACCAGTTCCTTCAAACTGCATTTTTCAATGAGTCTTACAACTTCTTGCGTTCCAAAAGTACCTTTTCCAGCGGCACACCAGACATTGATACCGTGCGTATCCAGAACAATTATCCATGAATTTTCCGGCACAGACCCGCGCAAAAAGTCGACACTGGTCTTATAGTTTCCAGTAACAAAAACATCCGACCTATTATTTGGATTTCCAACGGCATATAGACCCGGTGTAACTTTCCAGTTATTCCTGAGCGGACTCTGACGGATTAATGCATTCATTCGTTTATCTGATTGTGTCACAAGAGAAGACAATCTTTTAACAGGACCGAGCGCTGTTATGATTTCGCCCTCAATCGCAGGTAGTATTCTGTCCTTCTCATTCAGTTCATCATACAGCCCCTTCTGCTGACCAGCAGATATCGTTGCAGGGCCTCAACAAGGCACCGCTTGTTGTGTTTCAAAACCATTCATATGACCTCCAAAGTTTTGATTCAATTCCGACTGTTTCACTCAATTATAACACGGTAAAAATCATTTTTATACTGTATGAATATTTTGTCTTAACAATTGATATTTTGCCGACATTTTTATGAAAACGTTTCTTTGTTTTATGAAAACGTTTCTTAGTTTTTTCAGTGCATTGACGTTATTTTTCATAGCTCGTATAATTTAATTGGTCACGAAATAAATTTTCCACTATGCTCTCAATGAATTAAGCTTTTTTATTTTTTAGCAAGTATATGCTTGCTATCCCCCCACAGCATATTCGGGTGAAAGCCGAACGAATCATGCTTCAAACTCAAAGGATGAATCCCCCCGGTTCATCCTTTTTTTTTACGTGAAAAACAAAGAAATGCACAGATAAGAAAACAAGCTCCAATTTGTGTTTACACAAGAATTGGAGCTTGTTTTCTTATCTGTATATGGCGTGTCAAACGACATGAGCAGCCGATAGGTTGCTCTGGCATTTCTATCTAAAACTATTAGTCGCGTCAAGCGACTTGGGCAATCTTCGATTGCACAGTGCTGTTCTCGCTAAAGTATGTACATCTGTAAATAACGCACCCACCGACATGAGCAGCCGGTAGGTTGCTCTGGCATTTCTATTATAAAACTATTAATCGCGTCAAGCGCCCCCACCAATCTTCGATTGCACAGTGCTGTTCTCACTATTGGATCTCAAACCGCAAAACAGTTTTCAATTTGTCAGGTGCAACCTTTCTAAAGTCATTCAAGTAAATTTCACGATGCTGCTTCCTTTTTCTAACAATCTCGTTTTCATCGCAGTAGGTCTGCATTCTGCTAAAGCTTTTGGCCTCATCATCATATGGCCCAATATGCATCATCTGAAGGCAGCGCCCTTCCTCTATGCTTTCAAAGTTCACTTGATCAAGCAAGTCGAGTTTTTTCTTAACCCTAACACTTTCAATTATTTCTTCTGCAAACTCCGCAGTCACGAAATCGGGTTGTCTGATCATCAATGTAAAAAGCAGTTCGTCCTTATCAATCTCACCTGTATTGCTTTTCCGGCCCTGCTCACTCAAGTCCCAGACCCCTTCAAGGGGATAGACCGTATACTCTTGATATCCGGCTGGAACCCTATCCGTTTTATAAGACATTCTGACTGCATAGGAGAGGGCGTATAAGACTTCTATATAGGCACTGAAATGTTCACCGTTCGGATTGCCTTTCCCCTTGATTGTAAAGAATTTGAAATCTGGTATATTGATGATTGCAGGCTCTCTTTTAGGTAAATAGAGCTCTCGCTCATGCTTTCTCCATTCGTGCTTCATGATTCTCCTCCATTCTCATTTCAATATGTTGAAGTCTTAAAAACTCAACGATATCTATTTACCCCAAAATCATGGCGCTAACGAACAATAACACCTTCCGTTGACCTCTATTATACCTGGCATTCAGCAAGAGAATCAGGTCTTCACTCCGCTCTGAATCTTCACACAATTCTGCCTCTTGTCCTAGCTCTGTTCCTTGGAAAAGCTGCATGTTATAATGTTGTATCTCCCCCGATAACGGTGTATTGAATTACCCGTATATCACTTTATGAACAGGGAGGATGATCACCATCAGCTATGTCATGTCAATGTCCATTGCCGCAAGCGTTCTCGCTGCAGCTTGGATCGAAATCAGCACACTTCTGGGCATACCTGCCTGGATCGGTTTTGCCGGATGCACGAGCTTCTTCGTCGGCGGCGGCAAACTTGAAGGTGCTATCAAATCAGTCTTTGGTAATCTATCCGGAGTCTTGTGGGCCACTGTCGCTATCGCACTATGTACTGCATTTCCAGTAGCAGGCATCGGCGCTTTGACAGCAGGTGCAATCTCGTTCATGATGTGCTGGCAATCACAAATCGGCGTATTGAGTGTCATACCAACGGCATTTATAGGCTGTTTTGTAACTTATGGTATTGCCGGCGACTATATAACAGCAATTGCAGGTTTGCTGTGTGGGGCAATTTACGGCGTATCGCTGGAGTCTTTGACCGATTTGATTTACAAATCATCAAAGCGATTTAAAACGATTAAACAGCAATAAGCATAAAAAAGAGTGTCGGTTGACACTCTTTTTTATTTGCGGTAAAGGGCACCGCGCCGTGGCCTTGCACACTCTATGTTTTCTTGCTTCACACATTATTTAACGCGTGTCATAGGCTTTGCCCTATACTGGGTATGAAGAAGTGCATGGGCTTTATGGCTGTTTGGACTTCCCAAGAACTCGCTGTATAGCTTTTCTACCGCAGGATTCTCGTGTGACTTTCTGAGTACCTTATGCCTGTCAATGCCGTAAATGCCACGCATTCTCTTTTCCATCACCTCTGGGTCGAAGGAGATGGGTTGACCGCCACCAGCCAGACAACCACCCGGACAGGCCATTATTTCAATAAAGGCATAGTCTGAGCGCCCCTCCCGAACTGCTTTCATAAGTTTCTTGGCATTGGAAAGCCCACTCGCCACTGCGACCTTCACAGATGAGCCATTCATTATGATTTCAGTCTCCTTGATTCCATCGAGACCTCTCACTTCATAAAAATCAAGCGCTTCAAGTTCTTCACCTGTAACGACCTCATATACGGTACGGAGTGCAGCCTCCATAACACCACCCGTTGCCCCGAAAATCACTGCAGCACCTGTAGCGATTCCAAAGGGGTCATCAAACTGTTCCTCCATAATTGCATTGAAATCAACACCAGACATCTTAATCATCCGTGCAAGCTCCCGCGTCGTCAGGACCGCATCCACATCAACCGCTCCGTAAGTGTTCATTTCAGACCGCTGTGCCTCATATTTCTTTGCGGTGCATGGCATGACTGAGACTGTGAATATCTTCGAAGGATGTATGCCTGACTTTTCTGAATAATAGGTTTTAGAAAGGGTTCCAAACATCTGCTGGGGCGACTTGCAGGTCGAAATATTGTCGATCAGATCCGGGAAAAACCCTTCCATATAATTGATCCATCCCGGAGAACAGGATGTAATCATTGGCAGTTTTCCACCATTTTGCATTCGATCTAAGAGTTCATGCCCCTCCTCAATAATAGTGAGATCCGCTGTGAAGTTGGTGTCAAATACTCTGTCGAATCCCATGCGCCTCAAGGAAGCCGCAATTTTTCCCGCGCCATTGTATCCCGGTTCAAATCCGAAGGCTTCGCCAATTGCGACGCGAACAGCAGGTGCTACCTGAACAACGACATGTGTATTCTCATCGTCAATCGCATCCCAAACCTGGTCGATATAATCCCGTTCATAAATTGCACCAACCGGGCATACGGTAATGCACTGCCCACAGTATGTGCAAAGTGTCTGGTCAAGTGTCTTACCAAAGGCAGGCTGAATCACATAGTCTATGGACCGATGCGTAGGTGCCAGTATGGCTGCATCCTGAACAAACTGGCAGGTTTCAACACACCTATTGCACTTGATGCATTTGGAATAATCCCGAACGATACTCGGGTTTGAGCAATCCATAGGCTTTGAATCCACAGCGACATCACCTAGTGTCACATCCTCAATACTAGTCCGCGATATATTGAACATTTCGCACAAATTTTGAAGCTCGCAGTTTCCATTTCTGACGCACCGCAGACAATCCTGATCATGATTGGCCAATATGAGCTCCAGGACGCCCTTCTGCGTTTCCCTAACGAGTTTGGAATTTGTCTTAACCTTCATTTCATCCCACACAGGCGTTGAGCAGGCTGTAACAAGCTTATCTCTGCCGGTCTCAACCAGGCATATTCTGCAATTCGCCTTAATGGACTGGGCTGGATGATGGCAAAGCGTCGGAATCTTTATGTTGGCAAGTTTTGCCGCTTCAAGGATTGTTGTTCCTTCATCGACAAGAACCTCTTTATTATCTATGACCACCCTACATTTCTTCATATACATCCCCCTTGCCGAACAGCTCATCCGAGAAGTATCTGATCGCCGACAGCACTGCCGTAGGCGCAGTTTTCCCAAGACCACAGAAAGAAGCATGTCGCATCACATTTGCAATATGCTCAATGCTTGAAACATCCTTGGCGGTTGCCTCCCCGGATTTCATCCGGGTCAGAATATTACTCAGCTGCCGGTTTCCTTCCCTGCACGGCGTGCATTTGCCACAGCTTTCATGAAGAAAGAAGGCTTGAACCGAGTCCAAGAAATCAATGATTCTATTGGTATCATCTGCTACAAGGACTGCGCCCGAACCAATTTCCAGGCCATGGTCCTTCAAGGTCTCATAGGCATAGGGTGTGTCAAGAAGCGATCTTGGCATGAGAGCACCCGAAGCACCCCCTAGCTGAATAAACTTCACATCATGCCCTGCCTTGGTGCCGCCACCGATATCCTCGACAATTTCACGCAGTGTAATGCCAAAAGGCACTTCATAAACACCAGGCGCCTTCACATTGCCACAGAGACTAATCAGCTTGGTCCCCTTGCTCTTTTCCGTGCCATACCGCGTGAACATATCCGCTCCATGAAACAATATACTCTTTATGGCTGCAAATGTCTCAACGTTATGTACCAGCGTTGGCTGCTGATTGAAGCCACATACTTTGGTATAAGGCGGTTTGATTCTTGGCCTTCCCGCTTTTCCTTCCATGGACTCGATCAGCGAGCTGCCTTCGCCGCATATGTAGGCACCCGCACCTGAAAAAATTTCAATATCGAAACTAAAGCCTGTGTTCAATATGCTACTTCCTAAAATGCCCTTGCTTCTTAAAACATCGAGAACCGTTTCGAGCATGGGCTTCAGATAGCCGTATTCTTCTCTTATATAGAGATATCCATTTGTCGCATTGGTTGCATAGGCAGCTATAATCATGCCCTCTATGACGCCGTAAGGATCGTATTCGATCAGATACCGGTCCTTAAAGGTTGCCGGCTCCCCTTCATCAGCATTGCAAATGAGATGCTTTATCTCTGATTCTATTGCCCTGGACTGTCTGAACTTAAGGCCGGTCGGATAGGCAGCGCCACCACGCCCCTTGAGTCCAGAGGCCTCTATTTCATCGATAATCTCGGCAGCACCCATAGCCAGTGCCAGATGTAGCGCCTTAAAGCCGTCAGCTTGCATGTAGGATTCCACATCATAGGGATTGTACTTTTTAAAATTGCCCGTAATCAGACTCGCAGTCCTTTTCATAACCGGTCGCCTCCTATATGCTTGTCAAACAGTGCCATCAGCCTTTCTTCCGTCAGGTTTCCGTAAACCTTCTTGTCTATCCTTATCGCTGGTGAAATATCACATGCGCCAAAACAAGGGGTGTATTCAAGCGTAACCTCGCCATCTGCTCTGGTGTTGCCAACTTCCACTCTTAAGACACGCTCCAGGATTGCTATCAGATCCGTATTTTTGTTGACCCTGCACACTGTGCTGTCACATACCTGTACGATATGCCTGCCCCGCGGCCGGTCACTCAGCGCCGCATAAAAAGTAAGCACCTCATATACCCTGCTGGTTGGAAGACAAAGTCCACAGGCAACGTACTCCACAACTTCTTCAGGAACATAGTTTCTTTCGACTCGGCTCTGCACATCTGTCAAAATGGGCAATAGATTCGAAGCCTTTCGCCCATACTTATCCATAATCTCGTCCACTTCACTAAACAGCATCTCCATCTGCATCATATTAGACATCTCCTTTATCTGAAATTTCAGACTTTTCGAGTTAATTATATCCAATTTGGAGCCATACATTCAAAGACGAACTTTTTATATCTTTGTTAGTGAATAGACAATCAACTACGATTTGCGCATATTTCCCCGGTTTTCACAATAAATATAATTCTCAACAGCATTCACACATCTATTTTTACCAATACCTCATAGGGACTCTCAATATTGAAACTGCCTACTGGAATGTTCCTTTGATTAGGACAATTCGGGTACATAAATCCCTATATTTTGTTAATAAATTAACTGTGTTTTGATAAACATTACATAAAATCCATATATTTATATATAGAAAAAATCTATGGATAACCATTATCACTAAATGGTTATCCATAGATTCGTGTAGGGTTTATATAAATTCTCTCAAATACCTATTTTACAGCTGCTTCAATTCGGTCAAGACCACGGATGATATTGTCCATAGAAGTTGCATATGAAAGGCGTACGTAGTTGTCTACGCCAAAGCCAGCACCCGGAATGACTGCAACTTGCGATGCGTCCAGCAGGTACTCTGCAAATGCCATGGAGTCCTTTATCACTTTACCATCCAGTGTCTTCCCAATGATTTTTTCAATATTGACCATGACATAGAATGCACCCTCTGGTTTACGACAGCTTAGATTTTCAATGCTGTTTACGCGATCAACCATAAAGTCGCGACGTGCAGAAAACTCATTCACCATAGCTTCCAGAGGCTCCTGATCACCGCTGATTGCTTCAAGTGCCGCATACTGTGCAATTGTGTTTGGGTTTGAAGTTGCATGGGACTGAATATTACTCATCATTTTTGCAATTTCAAGGTTTGATGCAGTATAGCCAATTCTCCATCCTGTCATAGCATATGCTTTTGACATGCCATTCACGATAATTGTACGTTTTTTAACGGCCTCCCCGAAAGATGCCATGGAAACATGGGCTGTTCCATAAACCAGTTTTTCGTAGATTTCATCGGAGATAATATATAGATTGTGCGCAACAGCCCACTCAGCAATCGCCTTCAGTTCATTCTCAGAATAAACTGTTCCCGTTGGATTGTTTGGACTGTTGATGATGATTGCCTTTGTCTCTTCCGTTCTAACAGCTTCAAGAAGCTCAGGTGTCAGCTTGAATCCGCCCTCTTCAGTTGTCATGACTTGAACAGGAACACCACCAGCCATTTTGATAAGCTCTGGATAGCTTACCCAGAATGGTGCTGCAAAAATGACAGATTCTCCTGGATTCAGTACAACCTGTAGTGCATTGAACAGGGAATGCTTGGCACCACTGGATACCACAATGTGCTCTGGCTTGTATTTGACTTGGTTATCTTTCTCAAGTTTTTCACAGATGGCCTGCTTCAACTCAGGAATACCGCTTGCAGCTGTATATCCAGTATTTCCAGATTCAATTACACGGATTGCAGCATTTCTGATATGTTCTGGTGTCTTAAAGTCTGGCTCGCCAGCCGCAAAACTCAACACATCGATGCCATCCGCCTTCATTTTTTTGGCTTTTGCAGTAATCGCAAGGGTTACTGACGGTTGAATCGCAGCATGCTTTTCAGATAATGATCTCATGATTAAATCCTCCATTTGCGCTCGACGCCTTATCTCTTTATCTTCAATGTTATTTTAGCACCGTGTATTTATTGTGTACATGCATTATATTAAATGATATTTACATACCCGTTTATATTTTAAGGGATTTTCACATATTCCCTTACATCACAAAACAGGAATGCGGATTTCACACTCCTGTTTTGCTATAATATGCCTTTAGACACTTTATTATTCGATTTTGGTCAGCAGCATAGACTGTTCAAAAACAGTCTCGGGTATTTTATCGAAAAGTCCGCCCAGGGACTCTCTATTTACAATCCGCATGACCGCTTCTGCAAAGAGCGGCGCAACGGAAATAAGCTCAATGCGTTCAGAACTCAGAACCGCCGGATTATAAACCGAATCAGTGCTGATCAGCATTTCTATGGGGCTATTCTCAATGCGCGCAACGCCTTTTTCATTCAATAAAATATGGGACAAAGCAGCGAAGATACGGTTGGCACCTTCTTCCTTTAGCCGCTGGGCAAGATGACACAGCGTGCCACCGGAAATGGAAAAGTCATCTACAATAATGCAGTTCTTTCCCTTTACGTCTCCTATGATTTCCAGGATTTCTGCATTCTCATCATGACCGGACCTGAACTTGTTTCCTATGACAAGGCCTGTTCCCAAGCGATTCGCGTAGCGTCTCGCATCGGCAACAAAACCTGCATCTGGTGAAACGACCACCAGATTATCCAGTCCGTACTGTTCGATTCTATTTGCAAGAAGCGGCATGGCAAACAAGTGGTCAACAGGCTTAGTGAAAAATCCCTGGACCTGAGGGCTATGTAAATCCATGGTAATGATGCGGTCGGCTCCCGCACGTTCAAGTAAATCAGCACATACGCGGCCACGGATTGACACACGGGGTTCATCCTTCTTATCTGCCTTTGCGTATGAAAAATAAGGCATGATGACCGTTACCGTTCTGGCGCTTGCCCTTTTGGCTGCATCTATCCAAAAGACCAGCTCCATAAACTCGTTATTGGGGTCAAGGCCAATCGGATGCACCAGAAAAAAGTCCTGCTCACGAATGGGCTCATTCACCTTGACAAAGGTATTCCCTTCTGTAAAGCGAAAAACATTGGTCTTTCCGGTGTCCACATGCATGTATCGACTCATGCGCCGTGCAAACCGTCCACCGGAGCTTCCATAGAATATTTTGAGTTCACCCTTTTTCACAAGCAACCCCTCCTTTTAATGTTTTATCCATAGGCACTTTCCTTTAAGATATACCTAAGTTCTCAGGTTTTAAAAGGACTTGACCAAAAAATATGAAAAGGGGTGCCAATGGCACCCCCAGGTTGTCGACAACGTCGACAATCTGGTAGACTTTAGAAAACTTCGAAAGACAAGGCGCGGATAAAATCCGCTCTATGAGCGTACTAACGTACGTGATTAGAGCGAATTTTATCCTGCAACGCAGTATTTCGGAGTTTTTCTACAGTCTGAGGGTGCCAATGGCACCCCCCAGGTTGTCAACAAAATCCAAACTTTTCAAAACTTCGACGAATTTGTTCTTTTACTTATATTTCCGTTTTAGCAAGCATGGCCGCCCCAATGACACCCGCGTCATTTCCGAGTTCAGCCAGAACAAGCTTTGCGCTTGGGAAATTCTTAATGAATACCATTTCATTAACTTTTTCACTCAGGCTGTCGATGAGAAATGCGCCGCTGTGTGCCACACCACCACCAAAAGCGATCATTTCGGGATCAAAAATATTGATGATGTTGATAACGCCAATCGCCAGATACTTCACAAGTCGGTTGAATGCATCCAGTCCTAGTGCATCCCCTGCTTTTGCAGCGTCAATGATTGTCTTGGCATTCAGACCGCGGCTTGCATAAATGCTGTGCAGGTCAGATTCCGGATAAGCGCCATCTTTTACAAGCTTCTCAGCGTAACGTATGATTGCTGTCGCTGAGGAAAATGTCTCAAAGCACCCGTTATTGCCACAGTTGCAGTTGTAGAAATTATCCCCTATGATCATGTGACCGATTTCTGATCCGAGACCATGCGATCCCCTTAGGATGCTGCCGTTCACGGCAACGCCGCCGCCTATTCCAGTACCCAAGGTAAGCATTACAGCGTTTTGAGCCTCTTTCATCGAACCAACCTCAACCTCGGCAAGTGCCGCAAGATTGGCATCGTTGTCAACGAGGACCGGTATGCCCAGTTCCTTTGACAGAAGATTGCCCAGATCTTTATCGTACCACTCCAAGTTTGTACAGTAATATATCATCGAAAGGTCATTGTCAACAACACCCGGCACACCGATGCCGACGCCCTCAACACGTTCGTCTGCCTCTTCAATGAGTTCTTTGGCAAGGGAGAGAATATCGGCTGCGACCGCTTCAAATCCCCGTTCCTTACCCGTCGGAATGGATTTTATTTTCACGACTTCACCGCTTTTGCGCACCAAACCAGCTGCGATGTTCGTTCCCCCTAAGTCAATTCCTATATACATTATAAGAAAGCTCCTTTTTCTATAGTTTTTTCAGCAGTTCAGCTCTCAAATCTTCAAAACCAGGTTTGCCAAGCAGTGCGAACATATTCTTCTTATATGCCTCGACACCAGGCTGGTCAAATGGGTTGATATCCATTAGGTAGCCACCGATGCCGCAAGCCTTTTCAAAGAAATACATCAGCTTTCCGTAATAGAAGGCATTCATTTCAGGAATATCAAGAACTACATTTGGTACGCCGCCATCGACATGGGCAAGCAGTGTTCCTTCAAATGCTTTCTTGTTTACAAATTCCATGGTTTGCTCGTGCAGGTAGTTGAGACTGTCAAGATTTGCTTCATCGAAAGGCACCTGAATATCGCGTTCTGCACTATCCACATTGAGAACAGTCTCAAAAAGGTGACGCTCGCCATCTTGAATGTATTGTCCCATTGAGTGCAGGTCAGCTGAGAAGTTAACAGACGCCGGGAACAGACCTTTGCCATCCTTGCCGTCACTCTCGCCGTACAGCTGCTTCCACCATTCTGAAATATAGGCCATAGACGGCTCGTAGTTTACCATAACCTCAATTTTCTTACCGCCTGTGTAGAGCAGGTTTCTAGCTGCCGCATACTGGTAGCATGTATTTGCAGCAAGATCCGGATTGCTATACTCATCGCGGGCTTCCTTGGCACCGTGCATCATGGCATCAATATCAATGCCCGCAACAGCGATTGGCAAGAGGCCTACAGGTGTCAGGATTGAGTATCTTCCTCCAACATCATCTGGAATAATGAATGTTTCGTAGCCTTCCTGGTCAGCTAGGGTTCTAAGGGCGCCACGGGCCTTATCTGTCGTTGCAAAAATTCGATTCTTTGCTTCTTCTCTTCCGTATTTTTCTTCAACATAGCCCTTTAGGATCCTGAATGCTATTGCAGGCTCTGTTGTCGTACCTGATTTGGAAATGACATTCAGGCAAACATCCTTATTCTTAATGACATCGATTAGATCAGCCAGATATTTTCCACTGATGCTGTTGCCTGCGAAATACACTTCTGGTGTTTTACGCTCACCCTTTGGCAAAGTGTTGTAGAAAGAATGTGTAAGCGCCTCGATTGCAGCGCGTGCACCCAGATAGGAACCGCCAATACCGATAACAATCAGTACATCTGCTGTGTCCTGAATTTTCTTAGCCGCTGCCTTGACGCGCGAAAACTCTTCCTTGTCATAGTTTTCAGGAAGATCTACCCAACCGATGAAGTCGTTGCCTTTTCCCGTACCTTCGTGGAGCATCTCGTGTGCAGATGCGATTTGATTCTGAAGTTTTTCCAGATCAGATTGTGCAAGACCACTTTTCGATAAATTCACTTTAATTTGTGCCATATTATTTCACTCCTTGTCATTTAACATGATCAATGATGTTCTCAACAATTTTCATTTCTTGGGAAAACCCCAAGCTATCAGATATAGTACCACAATTCTGTGTACTTTATTCTAATTCTATACACATTCACAAAGAATCGCATTTCTTTATAATAGTTTATTCAAAAACAAGCGCATTTTCATATGTATTCCCTGTGTCCGACCATAGAATAAGGGTATAAAACTATAGATAAAACACAAACGGAGGCAACTATGCGCTACAGAGATATATTTCATAAAACACTGGTCATTCTACTAATACTGCTCTTTTCTGGAACCCTTAATTTTTCTGCTTCTGAATTCGCTCTCAACTATGAGGAAGAGACTTGGCTGGACGCGCATCCAGTTATTTATTATGCCCCTGATCCGGCCTTTGCACCCATGGAGTATATCGATGACAACGGGGATGTGAAGGGGATTGCCATTGACTACCTCAACTGGGTCAGCGAAAATTATGGCATTCAGTTCGAATATGTAAAATTCAAAAACTGGACAGGCGTGCTTGATGCCGTTGAAAATAAAGAAATCGATATGGTGAGTGCCTCAAAAACACCCGTTCGTCAAAAATATCTCAACTTCTCTGACGTCTACCTCTCTCTTGGCAATACAATCCTTGTTCGCGAGGATTTTACAGGCAGTCTTTCCGAAAAAGATCTGCTTAATGTAAAAACCGGTATCATGAACGACTATGCCGTTGCAGATTATCTTGAACTGAAATATCCAGAAATCGAACTGGTCAAGTATGACAGCGTTGAAGATGCCCTGAAACAGCTTTCTTTCGGTTCCATTGACGCGCTTGTGCTCGACATTGCTCAGGGCAGTCACTATATCACTGATTTTGGAATTTCAAATCTGCGCTCTGCTGGCGATATCGATTATTACTACAGTCTCTGCTTCGCTGCCAGAGATGACTATGATATTCTTGTCGGCATCATGAACAAGGCCATTGCTTCCATGCCTGATGAAGAATACCTGAAAATCAAATCCAAGTGGATTGCTTCTGCAAGCGCGAGCACCATAGACAGCAAAATCATTTGGATAGGCACGGGCATACTCATTTTTACATTTCTCGTCATCGGTGCCTTTCTGCTCTGGAACCGTCTTCTCAGGAGGGAAGTTGCCCTGCAGACGGAAAAGCTTCAGAATGAACTGAAACTGAGAATGAGCATTCAGGAAGAACTCTTGGCAAAAAACCATCAGATCACCCAGATGAACAATGAGCTCGAGCTCACTGAACGGGAACTCAGCAGTCTGATTGATCTGGTTCCTTATCATATTTTCGCCAAAGACGATACGGGCAGATTTGTTCTGGTAAACACAGCATTCCTTGATTTTTTCAATTTTACAAAGGACCAGGTCATCGGCAAGACCGACCAGGAGCTTTTCACAAACCTGGATCCCGAGCTGATTGAAAAAATCAATACTGGAAATGACATTCTCCTTAAAAAGAGAGAACCCATTGTAATAGACGAACTCGAAATGCCGGATCACAGCAATGCCCTGCACGTTTTATGGATTAAAAAGATTCCTTACTTCATTTGGAAACGAAACAAATGGGGTATGCTCGTTGTAACCATAGATATCACAAATCTCAAGCATGCCGAATCCAAGCTGGAAGACCTGAACGGCAGACTTGAAGCCAAGGTGGAACGCCGGGCATACCTGCTTAATGAAACCAACAGGGAGCTTGAGCTTTCCATGTATAAGCTCCAGATGAAACAGAATCAGCTGGAAGAATCCAACAACCTGCTGGAAGAATCTCTGGAATCTCTTCGCGAGACACAAAATCAGCTGATTGAATCTGAAAAGCTGGCAGCGCTTGGCCGCCTTGTAGCTGGTGTTTCCCACGAAATCAACACACCGCTTGGCATCGGAATCACTTCCATTTCATTTCTTGAAAGAGAGTGTAATGAAATGGTCGATATATTCAGCAGCAACGGTCTTACCAAAGCACATCTGGAAGAATTTCTCGAAAATATGCAGGATACGACAAAGCTCATACTTGCAAACTTGAAGAATGCGGCCGGTCTTGTTAACAAATTCAAGCAGATAGCCGTCGATCAGTCCACTGAAGAAATCCGCGAGTTCAACCTTTACGAGTATCTTGACGGGATTATTCAGAGTCTGAGTCCACAGCTTAAGCATACCAGCCACTCCTTTGAACTCGTATGTCCCAAGGATATTACCATATTGAGTTACCCGAGCATCCTGACCCAAATCATTACCAACCTGGTTATGAACTCATTGGTTCATGGATTTGAAGATCAGGAAAATGGCCATATAAAACTTCTTGTTGAAGAGGAAGACTCCACAACCCTAGTCTTCCACTATACGGATAATGGAAAGGGCATCGCCCCTGATCATCTTGAGAAGGTATTCGAACCCTTCTTTACAACAAAACGTGGCAAGGGTGGTGTAGGCCTGGGGCTCAATATTGTCTATAATCTCATCACAAGAACGCTTGGAGGAAAAATCGAAGTGAAGAGTACAGAAAACAATGGTGTGCACTTCATCATTCACGTTCCGATTCCAGAATTTAACGACGCCAGTTTCCATGCCCATGAAGACAGCGTTTACAATTAAATTCTATAATCAATCACAGGTCCTAAAAATAGAAAAAACCCGCAAAATTGCGGGTTTTTTTGTTCATTTTATGGACTTGAAGGTCTATTTCACCAATTAACTGAAAACGATTACCTCATTTCCTTTATAATGGATTCAATTTCACGTACCTGAAACATGTTTCCACTGCCATTCACAGTAACACGTGCTGCAGTTTCATACCTCTTAAACAAGGCATTCTTCTCTTCACGCTTGTAATCAAGCTCCGTTTTCGCATCTATCAGGACAACGTCCCCCGCATAGTCAGGCCTGTCTTTCTGAACATGCTTCCAAAAATCCAGCTGGAGCTTGTTCAGGTATTCAAGCATTCTCTGGGAGGTATCCAGCATAATATTCCCGTAAAAGGCCTTCCAATAAGGCTTGTCATCCACAAAAGCCACATCGACCCCTTTGATGACCTGCTTGTACAGCGTCTTCTGCATACCGCTGAACTTGATATCTTCAAGTGCTTTAATCAGTCGGAAAACACTGCGCTCATATCCTGATCTTGTTTTCTTGGTCACTGCACCTGTATTTGCAAATCCGCCCAAGAGTATCAGACGACTTACTTGCTCGGGATAAAGGTCAGCGTACCACTGGGCTAGAGCACTGCCAAAGGCATGCCCCATGACCTCTGCAGGGATGCCGAGAATTTCTTCCTGAAGGCCTGCAAGAAGCTTGCAATAGACTTCGACATATTCCATCTCGTGAACTTCCACAATAACCACACGGTAATGCTCGCGAAGCTCCATAAGATACAGGAACCAGGCATCTGCCCGTCCTGTTGAGCCAGGAATAATCAGCAGGGGTGGCTTTTCACCTTTTGTATCATAGAACTTGAGCTCTCGTCCTTCAATCTGAATCGTTTCAAGTTCGTATGTATCTTGAAATATCTTGAACAGCTTCCCGTATTCACTATCGAGAGCATTCAAATCCTTATACTCAGGCTTTGCCCCAAAGAGCTTCTTAAACATGCTTAACCCCTATCTATTTCAATATTTTAGGTGCCATCGGCGCTTTCAACCTTCTCGCTACGGGGAAGTTTGAGCCAACAAGCGGCTCGACATAATACCGAAAAGCATCTGTTACATTGTTTCCTTCTGCATTGATGAATTCATCCGGCATATGCTTTGTCTTTCCTGCAATTTCTGCAAGATCGACCAATTCATAGTTCACCGAATAATGGCCTGTCCGGTTAATGACAATCGAGCCGTCAACATTGTTCCAAATTGAAAACTGCGCCGCTTTTTCACCCACCTCACGCGCCTCGTGCTGATCGACATCAGACACACAGCCCATGAATGACCTTTGGAGATATCCAAAGGTGTCTGAGCGGACACGTGGTATTTCAAGCTTATCCTTGACCTCTTTGGCCAGGAGGTCACCCAAGGCTCCAGTACCCGACAGCTGCACGTTTCCGTGCTGGTCGACTTCAAGATTCTTCTGGAGCTTCTTGAGTATCGGCACGCCGTCTTCATCTTGAATACCTTCTGAAACGGCTACAACACAGCGTCCCAATCTATTATACACGCTTTTCACATCATTTAAAAACTTATCAATGCTAAATGCGCGTTCAGGCAGATAGACCAGGTGCGGACCATCGTCGGGATACTTTTGTCCCACAATGGATGACGCAGTAAGAAAACCGGCATGACGGCCCATTACAACGCCAATGTAGACGCCGCGCAAGGCTCTGTTATCCAAATTCACGCCTGTAAAGGCCTGTCCGACAAAGCGGGCTGCCGAACCAAATCCTGGTGTATGGTCATTGCGAACCAAGTCATTGTCTATGGTTTTAGGGATATGTATGCACCGCAGCTCGTATTTTGCTTCTTCTGCTGCAGAATTTATAATTTTAAGCGTGTCCGATGAGTCATTTCCACCAATATAGAAAAAATACCTGATATCATGGGCCTTCATGACCTTGAACATGTCCATGCAATAATGCACATCCGGCTTGACACGTGTCGATAAGAGTGCTGAACTCGGGGTTTGTGCTACGACTTCCAAGTTATGTGTCGTTTCCTGCGTCAGATCAATGAATTCTTCATTAACGATGCCCTCTACACCGTTGAGAGCGCCGTAAACCTTTGTCACCTGCTGAAACTTCCGCGATTCGAGTACGGCACCAACTAAAGACTGATTGATTACTGCCGTTGGACCGCCACCTTGTGCAACGAGTACTTTTCCTGTTAATTTCAATTCATGACCTCCTCCGGTTTTATATTCCAGTTTTTCACTTAATAAACAAGTTCAACATAAAAACTAGATACCCTTCCTCAATCTGTTCAAACCGTGTATTTTCAATCGGTTCCGGGACGTAAAAAGTCCCTTTGATTCGTACTTTTCGCACGATTTCAAAGGGACTGCCTTTTATAAATTATACAGTTTCGTGTATTTTGATTTCAAATACTCGGTGTAATAGCTTGCGTTGAATGGTTCACCTGTGGCCTCTTCAATAATCTCAACTGCAGTCTTGGTGAGTCCATATTGGTGAATGTTCTCGTTCAACCACGCCTTGATTGGGCCCATGTCTCCTTTTTCAAGACATTTGTCCACATCAAGGGCACTTGAAAGCGCCTTTTGAATCTGGGCAGCATAAGCTGTTCCAAGCGCATAGGACGGAAAATATCCGAATAGGCCATCTGACCAGTGAACATCCTGCAGCACGCCGAGCTTGTCCGTTGGAGGAACAATGCCAAGATAGGCTTCCATCTTCTCATTCCATGCTTTTGGCAAGGCCTCAACTTCAAGCGATCCCTCCACAAGGGCTTTTTCAAGCTCGTATCGCACCATGATGTGAAGCGGATAGGTCAACTCGTCTGCCTCGACTCTGATGAAGGAAGGAACAGACTTGTTGATTGCCTTCAGGAACAAATCCAGACTGACACGGTCCAGCTGTTTCATATAGGTGGACTGGAGTTTCGGGTAAAAATGTTTCCAGAAGGACGCGCTCCTGCCCAAATTGTTTTCATAGAGGCGTGACTGTGATTCGTGCAGTCCGGCAGATGCGCCATCCGCAAGTAGGGTTCCCGCAATCTCACTTGAAAAATTCTGCTCGTAGATGCCATGTCCCCCTTCATGAATTGTTGAAAACATGGCAGATGTCAGATTATCCGTATAGTAGTGCGTTGTCAGTCTTACATCATCTATGGCCAGCCCCATGGTGAACGGATGCTCGCTTTCTTTCAGTTCACCGGCATTCAGGTCGAATCCGATAGTCTGCAGCAGTTCATTTGCCAGCATGCGCTGTCCATCTGCATTGTAGTTCAGATAGAGAAAATCGTCAGCAGGCTGTTCACATTCGGCAATCGCCTTCACCAGCGGCACCACCGTTTTTCTGAGTTCTGCAAAGAATGTATCCAGAACCGCTACGGTCATCCCGCGTTCAAAGTCTTCTATGTGCGCATCATAAGGATGGTCTTCATAGCCAAAGTAGTCTGCGAACTTTCTTTTAAACGCAACTATTTTCTTCAAATAGGGCTCAAACATTTTGAAATCATTGGTGTTCTTTGCGCGCTCCCAAACAACGGTCGCCTCAGAGGTCAGTTCAGCATACGTCCGGTACTCCTCTGCAGGTATTTTGGATATGCGGTCATACTTGTAACGCGCCTCTTTAATAATCTGTGCATCTATGGTACTGAGATCATGCTGATTGTCTTCAAGTGTTTTCAAGTCATTGAGGAAGGCCTCAGAGACCATCAGTTCCTGAACTTTTGACGAGAGGATCCCCAGTGCCGACGAACGCGCTTTCACGCCTCTTCCACCTGCACCCGTTGTCATATCCCAGTAAACCACACTCGCCGCATACTCCAGACCCTTGATCTGGTCGAGCTTTCCATTAATGAATTTCTTGAAGATGTTATATCCATAATGCACCTCCTAGGCTTCTATTTAATCCAAATTTTCTCTCTAGTAATATCTGCAATGGTCTTGGCACCTGTCATGAGCATGACATTGGCAAGCTCTGACTTAAGCTGGTCCACATATGCCTTGACGCCTTCTACACCGCCGCCGAAGACTGCAATTGTAAACGGACGGGCAATGAGAACGCCGTCTGCACCAAGCGCGAGGGCTTTGAAAATATCCAGACCGGAACGGATTCCTCCGTCGACAAAGACTTTGATTTTCCCATCAACCGCTTTTGCGATTTCTTCCAGCACTTCTGCAGTTGCCGGTGTTTCGTCGAGAACACGACCGCCATGATTTGAGACGATAATCCCTGCTGCACCACCTTCAACGGCAAGCTTTGCAGCTTCTGGTGTCATGATGCCCTTGACGATGAAGGGCAGTTCCGTCGCAGCTGTAATCTCTTTGAGCATATCGAGGGATATAGGCCCCACTGGTTTTCCCTGCAGTGCTAGGAAGGCAAGCCCTGCTGCGTCAATATCCATTGCAACGGCCTTTGCACCTGAGCCTTCAGCCATTTTCAGTTTTTTCATGATCAGGTCCATTTCCCATGGCTTGATTGTCGGTACACCAAGTCCACCAGCTGACTGGATGGCGTCAATTGTTCCTGCAAAAACATCATCATCTGCACCATCACCTGTGAATCCAATGACACCTGCAGCCTTGCACCCTTCGATCAGCGTCTCTGAATACGTCAGATCATTGTACAAATCGCTGTAGTGCATCTGTACGGCGCCCACAGGTGCTGCAAAAACCGGAATTTCAACGGACTCTCCGAAGAAGTCCGCTTTTGTACTGACCGGTTCTCGGTCACACAGGGTATTCATATTTATTTTTATTTCCTGAAAAGCCTTGTAGTTTCTTACAAATACATTGCCGCTTCCCTTGCCGCCCGGTCCTGGAATAATGCCCTTGCACGCCATGCCGTTACATACTGGACAGACTTTGCAATATGGACCCATATGCTTTTTCGCTTCGTTCTTTACGTCTTGATAATTCATGATTACCTCCACTTCTTCACGAGTTGTTTATACCATATTTCAAGTTGTTGAATCATTTCACCTTTGTTATAATTCCTATATATTGTATCCCAATCATATTATAGCAAATTCTTTATAAATTGACGCTACGGATATCGCATGATATCCTTTCCTAGGAAGAAAAACGTTTTCTTTTCATTGGGGATTGGGAATAGAAAATAAGGAGGACATCTATGTGGTCTATCATCATTTTTCTCATCGCTGGTATTATAGTCGGCAATAAATTAAAACTCACGGATCGCGGCAAGACTATCAATGGAAAGTTCCAGCTGGCAGGCCTTCTGCTCCTGCTCTTTTCCATGGGGATTTCCATTGGGGCAAACAGTGACGTGATCGCCAACCTTAGCACAATCGGCATCAAGGCCCTTCTTTTCGCGGTACTGA
Organism: uncultured Acidaminobacter sp.; assembly: GCA_963678925.1. Lineage (GTDB taxonomy): Bacteria > Bacillota > Clostridia > Peptostreptococcales > Acidaminobacteraceae. The sequence goes on from OY787533.1 coordinate 818,435, forward strand.
CAACCCTGGGCAGTATTGTTCTTGTCTATGTTGCCAGCCTTAGACTGGGTAAGGAGGTTCAATAATGACGCTTATCGTTTTCGGCGCTGTACTCTTAGGGATTTTTACAGGATACACGGCACTGCCACCAGAATACCTGCCTTTCATGGATCAGGTCTCCACATTGCTTTTAGGCCTGCTCATTTTTTCCGTCGGCATTGATATCGGAAGCAACAAGGGCGCACTCAAAGATATTCGTTCAAAGGGAAAAATGCTTGGCGCAGTCACCCTTTCAGTCATTGCGGGTAGCGCACTGGGCGGCCTTGCAACCGGATGGATCTTTGATCTGCCTGCGAACACGTCCCTTGCAATTTCTGCCGGTTATGGATGGTACAGTCTATCTGGTATTCTTTTAAAGAATATGGCTTCAGCTGAAATCGGCGCCATTGCCTTTATGACAAATGTTTTTAGAGAGATGATGGCTTTTGTGCTGATTCCATTTCTCGCCCTGCGCGTCAACCATCTTACCAGTCTTGCACCTCCCGGAGCGACGTCAATGGACACTACCCTCCCGATTATTTCACGGGCTACAACGCCTGATATTGCTGTAGTTGCATTTCTAAATGGACTGATTCTAAGTACGCTTGTACCGATTCTAGTACCATTCTTCTACGCTTTATGATATAATACATGCGTTAATTTTGATTTGAAAGGATGAAAACAATGTCACTTTATCAAGAATGGGAAACACTGGCTTCCAGTGAAATGGACCAGGAATCATACAACAATTTTTGGAAGGGATATCTTGCTGCTGAACAAAATGTTTACGAAGATATTCTAGGCACAAAAAGTACAGCTCTAAAAGGCACTTACAAGGAGCTTGCAGAAAAGTACAGCATGGAGCCAAAAATTTTCATGGGCTTCCTGGATGGCATCAACACAAGTCTTACAACAGAACTGGATCTTGAGTCTCTGACTGAAGCATCTGAAATCGATGCAGAAATCGATTTTGAAAAACTCTTCTGGAACATGATGGACTGCAAGGCAGAATGGCTATACACGCTAGAAGCCTGGGATGATATCCTGACTGAAGACAAGCGTAAAGAAATCAAAAAAGACTACAACAAGTCAAAGACTGTAGTCAAAGAAGATAAGATTGGCCGTAACGATCCATGTCCATGCGGCAGCGGAAAAAAATACAAGAAATGCTGCTTGAACAAGTAGGTTCTGATATTTGAAAACGCAAAAAACCAGTGCTGTTACAGCACTGGTTTTCTTTATTTTTTGACTTTAGTCCGTTATTCTTTCTCACCATGCAGCTTTGACTTATAAAGTCTGCGTCTGTCGAGCACAAATACAGGATCTGAAAACTCTCCCGCTTCAAGCTGGTCATAGACTCTGCACATATCGTACATACGGGCATCGATCATATCGAGATAATGCAGCATTTCTGCCTCTGGAATCATCGGCTTTTTCGGGCTTCCGTATTCCGGCTCGTAATGATGTGTCAGGACCATATGCTGAAGGAGCATTGAAATTTCCCTGTCTGCACCAACCTTTTCCGCTGCAGTTTCGATTGTCTTAATGCCCATGATGATATGACCCAGAATCTGGCCATCAAAGGTGTACTCAGAAACAATGCCCAGGTCATCTGCGTTCATTTCATTGATTTTTTCAATATCGTGAAGTAAGACCCCCGCATACACAAGGTCTGCATTCAAATTTCCGTACACACCACAAAGCACCTCAGCACTTCGAAGCATGCGCAGCATATGATACAGCAATCCGGAACGCACGGCATGATGATTTGACTTTGCAGCAGGTGCCGTCATCAGCGGTTCCTTGTACATGTCATAGATATGAAGGACAATATTTTTAATATCCGCATTCTCTATGCGTTCCACATAGCCCATAACCTCATTGTACATGTCGATAGCAGGATACGGTGCAGAGGGCACATAATCCACGACATCCACATTGTCCGTCTCTGAAGTGAGGCGCATCTTTGTGATCTTGAACTGAAGTGAGTTTTGCCACAGTGTGACAGTACCTCTTACCTTTACCAGCTGTCCAGCTTTAAAAGTACTCTCTTCACCGTTTTCAACGTTCCATAGTTTGGCGTTGATTTCACCCGTCTTGTCTGCGAGTGTCATATCCAGATACTTCTTGTTATTGCTTGAGGTCTTTATATTCATTGCACGAAGTATAAAAAAGCTCTGGATTTCATCTCCAGCATTAAAATCTGCAATTTGTATATTTTCCATTCTTTCACCACCATTTTTTAGTCGTATACAGTTTAACATACTGACAGCAGGAATTAAACAACCCTGTACACACACATCATCCTAGACACTGCAAAAAAGCCCCGCGGCTTTCTATGACGCTAAAAAAGGCCAGCACATATGTGCCGGCCCTCTGTTGAGCAAACTTAAGCGATTACTTCATTTCAACAGTATATTTTTCCTTCAGTGCATCTGCTTTTCCGTAGTAGATTTCATTTTGCTTTTGAACAGTCAGTTGCTGAAGAATTGTATTTCTTACTTCACCAAACTCAGCTTCGCCGCCTTCAGCAGCATCTGTTTTCTTGATCAGGTGGAAACCGAACTGTGTTTGTACCGGTGCGCTAAGCTCTCCAATTTCCATTGCAAATACAGCCTCTTCGAACTCAGGAACCATTTGGCCTTTGCCGAAGAATCCTAGATCGCCACCCTGTGCATTCGATGGACATTTAGAGTATTTTGAAGCTGCTTCTTCAAATGATAGACCGCCTTCAATTTCTTTCATAATGTCACTTGCTTGCTCTTCAGTGTCAACAAGGATGTGGCTCGCTTTCGCCTGGTCAGGCTTGTTGAACTGTACCTTGTTTTCGTTGTAGTATGCTTCCACAACGTCTTCTGAAACTTCGATATCAGCTAGAAGCTTACGTACGAAGTACTGCTTGAGCATGTTGTTCTTAACTTCTTCCATCTCTGCAACAAACTGATCGTCCTTATCCAGCTCAGTAGCAAGTGCTTCAGCATAGAACAGCTCTTGATTGATCAGCTCATCAACCAATTTCTTTTCACCATCTGGACCCGCATAGTTCATTGCTGCTTGACCAAGACTCTGAAGTGTTCTTTGAACATCAAGTTGTGTAATTTCACGGCCGTTTACAACTGCCAATACTTTATTATCCATTATTTCGCTCCTTTAGTTCTCTTTGACGCCCGAATTGACGTCGCACCTCTTAATATCATAACACTTCATCTTTTTTATGTCCAACCTCTATTTCATCCCTCAAGCAGCCCCAATTTGTGCATGACATCCGTCAGTTTCTCGGTGTCAATAGGCTTCACTGCATAAGCCTCAGAACCTGATCCAAAGGAATCGAAGACTTCATCGGTAGAATTCAGAGCCGTCGTCATGATGACCTTTGCACGGTTGACTTCTGGCACCTTACGCTCCTCTTCAAGCTTACGCATTGTTTTCAGGGCTTTAATGCCATCAACCTCAGGCATCATGATGTCAAGGCAGATCAAATCGTAGTACTGCTTTTCCTCCAGGGACATCAGAAACACTTCGATGGCTTCCATACCATCTACTGTCACATCACAGTCCCCATACTGCGACATGAATTTATAGATAAACTTTCTGCTCACAAAATCATCTTCAGCTATAAGTATCCTCATTCATATTCCTCCTCAATACTAACTGATTTGACCAATCTGTTCTTTCAGATATTGAATGCGCTGCATGAATCTCTCAAAGCTCATTCTCACCTGTTTGATATCCTCTTTTCTAGCGCTGAGCTCTATACGCATGGCGCCGCGTTTCAACTCGTTGTAGCCACAAGTCTGACTCATGTTCTTGATAAAGTGTGCCGTTCTCTCAATATTGTCAAAATCCCTGGCATCGATGAATTCACTGAGCATATCTGTATAACCCATGATTTCGAAAAATGCCTGTTGCAGGTCAGTCTTGCTTCTAATGGTCTCCGCATTTGAGCTCTCTATATTTTCAATGAGATGCTTGATCTCATTTTCCTGGACTTCGTTTTTCTCCGACTCCGCAAGAACCTGCTCAAAGGTTTCAAAGAAGGTGTCCACACTAATGGGTTTTGAGATGTAGCCGTTCATTCCCGCTTTCATGAACCTTTCCTTATCCCCCCTAAGCGCATGGGCTGTAAGAGCGATAATAGGCATGTCCACAATTTTAAGCTTGTGCCTGATGATTTTGGTCGCCTGAACACCATCAACCTCCGGCATTTGAATATCCATGAACACGATATCGAATTCACCCAGTATCAAATGATTGACCGCTTCAATGCCGTTTTCAGCAAGAATGACCTCATGCCCCTGCTTTCTAAGCATGTTGCTGGCAAATGCCTGGTTTATCCTATCATCCTCTACAAGCAGCACTTTCAGCTTACGGGTCGCTTCAGGAATTTTAGCAAACTGCTCGTCCATGCTGAAGGCAGGCTTTGAAACTGCTTCTTCAAACGGAAGGGTAAAGAAAAACTTGCTCCCCATGCTGAGTTTACTTGTGAAATTGATTTCACCGCCCATCATTTCCACAAGCTGCCTGCAAATTGCAAGACCAAGGCCGGTTCCACCATAACGCCGTGTTATGGACCCGTCTACCTGAGAAAAGGACTGGAAAATCTTATCCCTGTCTTTCTGGGCTATACCGATTCCTGTATCGGCAACGGTGAAGCGTATGTCCAGCATCCCCTCTCCAAAGCCATCCAGATCGGCAACGACCTGGACTTTGCCCTTGGTGGTGAACTTCATGGCATTTCCAATAAGATTGTTGAGTATTTGTCCCAGCTTGTTGGGATCTCCTATGATAAACTCAGGGACTCTATCATCTACAAAATAAACGAAGTCTATTCCCTTGTTAAAGGCCTGTACATCAAAGGGACTGCATATTCTTTCAAAGAGCATCCGGATATCGAACTTGTTCTTTTCAACCGTGATTTTTCCCGCTTCAATCTTTGAGAAGTCGAGAATGCTGTTTATGATTCTAAGCAGGGATTCCCCGCTGTTCTTGACCATAATCAGATTCTCACGCTGTTCCTGGTCCAGACTCGACATGAGTGTCAGGTTGGTCATCCCGATGATGCCATTCATCGGCGTGCGAATTTCGTGGGACATGTTGGCCAGAAATTCACTTTTCGCCTGATTGGCAGACTCAGCAACATCCTTGGACCTGAGAATTTCTTCCTGGGTTCTCCGTTTGCTGGTCACATCACGGCTGACATAGACAATGCTGCGCGCGCCATTGTCATCAACAACGACATTGCCTGACGATTCACACCATATGTAATTGCCGTCCTTGCACTTAAGCCTCAACTCCGATGTGAAGTTGTCCCACTCCATGAGCCTGTAGGCAAATCGCTTTTGTGCGATAAGCAAATCCTCCGGATGAATGAAGTTGAAAAAATTGTCCCCGATCAGCTCATCTGGCGTATAACCGAGAAGCTGCCAGATTGAAGGTGATGTGTAGAGAACCTGACCTTTTAAATCAACCTGTGTGATTGCGTCTATCATGTTGTCCGTGATCAGCCGCAAGCGCCGCTCATTCTCGACAAGCGACCTGGCCATTGCCTTTGTCGCCGTAACATCTTCAACCACGATAACCGCCTGTAGAGCATCTTCAAACTCAATCGGTACAGCACTGATACGGATCCAAATTTCCTTGTTACCCGCTTCCTTGCTGTTTGATTCCGATTTTATCGTATGCTTAAATTCTACACCGCGTACCTCAATATTCTTTGATATGACCTCATGCAGTGTTTCCAGAAAAAAACATGTTCCTCCGCAAACATCATTGGGTGTCCCATCCTTGGAACGATAGGCACAGTTCACCCCCTCTTCCACGGGCCTGCCCATCATGCGCTTGATACTTGAGCTAAAGAGCCTGGCGGCGGCATCATTGACCTTTCTTACAACACCATCCTTATCCAGAATCATAATGCCAAGTGGCGCTACTTGAAAGATTTTTTCTAGATTCTCGCATTCCTGCCGTATGTTTTTTTGATTATAGCCCAGCGTTTTTACAGCGTCTGAAAAACTCATAATTTACTCCAAGTCATTTGCCTTCCTGATTCTCGAATATTAGTTGAAGCACTCGTGATGAAATACTGTCTAAAGCGACCTGACACTCCACAGCGCCAATATCAAACGCCGCCTTGGGCATTCCATAGACCACGCAGGTGTCTTGACTTTGCCCAATGGTTCTGGCACCTGACTCCCGCATCTGCAAGAGTCCTTTGGCACCATCACGTCCCATGCCAGTAAGAATAATGCCCACAGCCTTGTTTCCAGCAATGCGTGCAACGGATTCAAACATGACATCGACAGATGGACGATGACCATTCACCTTATCTCCACGATAGATTTCAACCTTGTAGCGATTCCCCCGCTTCACCAGCTTCATGTGATGTTCACCTGGGGCAATCAGTACAGTTCCCGGACTCAGCCAATCTCCATTTTTAGCTTCATAGACATTGACCGTACAGGAGGCGTTCATTCTGTCCGCATACATTTTAGTGAAAACCGGCGGCATATGTTGAACGATAAGCGTTGGCGGACAGTTGGCAGGAAAGCCCCGAATGACCTCGTAAATGGCTTCTGTACCGCCCGTTGAAGCCCCAATGGCAATTATTTTTTTCGTTTCCTGAACCGTCACTGCATTCTGCACATCCTTACTGTCATATTTTCTATGCTTGCGCCGCGTGCGCAAATTCGAAGTCGAAGAGATCTTCACTTTCAATATAAGCTCGTTAAGCATGGACTCCACCGCAGACGGATTTGGACTTGCCGGTTTTTCCACAAAATCCAGAGCCCCCGCCTCCATTGCATCAAAAACGGCGCTGCAGGCTGAACTCACCACGATAACCGGCATGGGATACTGGGGCATGAGTCGCCTTAGAAAATCAATCCCATTCATCTTAGGCATATTGACATCCAGCGTCATAACATCCGGATGCAGTTCTAAAATCCGGTCACGGGCTTCATAAGGATCTGAGGCCATGCCAACAACCTCAAGACGCGCATCCTTCTCGAGAGCCGTTTTGAGGTAATTTCTAAAAAGCTTTGAGTCATCCACAATAAGCACTCTTATGATTTTGCGTTCTCGCTTCTCCATCCACTAGTCCTTTCTGTATATTGCCGGCCGCACATAGGTAAAGTCCAAATCCTTAAGATCGATGGATTCAGAATGTCCGATAAAAAGATATCCACCCGGCTCAAGTGCATCATAGAATTTCTTAGTAAGCTTACGCTTTGTTTTCTTATCAAAATAGATCATGACATTTCGGCAAAAAATCACATGAAATGGCTTTTTGAATGGAAAGGGGTTCATTAAGTTAAACCTTCGAAAAATCACATTGCCTCTTATTTCATCCCGAATCTGAACAAGACCATTTTCAGGTTTATGAAAATATGTCTTGGCCCACTTTTCAGGCAACTCCTTAATGGCTTCAAGATCATAGATACCGGTTTTCCCAAAATCAAGCACACGCCTTGAAATATCGGTGCCGAGCACCTGCAGGTCCCACGCCTCCCGGCGCAGCATAAAATGCTCCATCATAAGAATCGACAGGGTATAGGGCTCATCTCCTGTAGAGCATCCCGCGCTCCAGATTCGAAGGTCTTTGTCCTTGCCATACCGTTCCTCGAGCTCAGGAAGAACTGATTTCCTGAAGAATTCAAAATGCTGATTTTCCCTGAAAAAAAACGTGTGATTTGTCGTAATTCTGTTCAAGAGCTCACTCACAATGTCCCCTGTCGGATCTGTTTTCACCAGGTCAATGTAGTCCTGATAAGAACCGATCTTGCGTTCAGCAAGAACTTTGTTGAGCCTTGACATGACTAGTGTCTTTTTCTTTTCGGTCAGATTTATGCCGTAGTTTTCATATAAAAAATGTCTGAGCTGTTCAAACTCATTTGATGTAATTGTCTTCATGTGACCACTTCCAGTTTCAAGCCTTATGAGTATTTGCCAAACTCCACATCGTCAAGATCAATACGGATTTCCTGCATGGGAACCTTAGGTTCAGGTGCACGCTTCACGCTCACAGGTCGCGTTACCTTCTTTTCGACTGGCTCGGACTTGTCAGTTGTCTCAGTCTGATGCTTCTTCTTCGACTCTGATTTTTCAGGTCTAGGTACATCTCTTTTTCCTGTGACGGCTTTCTTGACTGGCGCCACTTCCCGCGGTACAGCTTTTTCTGATACAACCGGCTTCTTAACCGTATTCATCAGCTTAAAGCGCTCTACCAGCTCTTTTAGGACAAATGCCTGCGAAGACATCTGCTCACTGGCTGCAGCACTCTGCTGAGCCGTTGCTGAGTTGGTCTGAGTAACTGTCGAAACTTCCCCAATGCCGCTGTTGATTTCTGAAATACTCAAATCCTGCTCCATTGACGCATCTGCAATAATACGAACTAGGTCCGCCGCATCGGATACCGCTGTGACAATCTGTTCAAGCGCCTCTGCGGTTGTCTTTGCAATTCGAGTGCCTTCGTCAACCTGATCAATGGAATTTTTAATCATTTCAGTCGTTTCCTTGGCTGCACCCGCACTTCTTGCGGCAAGATTTCGAACCTCTTCTGCAACGACGGCAAAGCCCTTGCCGTGCTCACCTGCACGTGCCGCCTCAACGGCTGCGTTAAGTGCAAGAATATTGGTCTGGAAAGCAATATCATCTATGACAGAAATGATTTTCGATATGCTTGAGGACGATGCATTGATATTCTGCATCGCATCTATCATCTGCTTCATGTGTCCGTTGCCACGCTCCGCATGTTCAGCTGCTGCAATAGACAGCGCACGGGCACTTTTGGCACTTTGGGCATTGACCTTTGTCTTTTCGCCAAGTTCATGCATGGCCGCTGTGATTTCTTCTATAGAAGCGGCTTGTTCCGTTGCACCTTGAGAAAGCGCCTGCGCCAAATTGGACGACTCCGTCGCACCCTCTGACACCTGATCCGCTGTAATTCCAATTTCCTTAAAGGTCATATTGAAGGCCTCAACAATGCCATCAAGGGATGTCTTGATTTGCCTGAAATCACCGACGTAGTCTTGTTTGACTTCTACTGCGAGATTCCCATGGCTCATCTGATTGAGCACCATGTCAATTTCCCGGATGTAGCCGGTCAGCTTGTCGATCATTTTATTTGAAGCATCTTTGATCTTGCGGTGATCTCCAATATAATCGCCTTGAACACGCACGTTAAGATTGCCCTCGCTCATATGCTGAAGTACCGTCGAAGCTTCCTCCACCGGATTGACAATCATATCGACTGCACCGTTAAAGCCTGCCATGATTGCCTGCCATCCACCTACGAGCACGCCAACATCTGCCCTGTGTGACAGATTTCCAAGGCACATCTGATGGTTGAGTTCTCCCGCCTCTCCCAGCATTGCATAGAGTGCAGTCCGCACCTTTGACAGACTTTCCATCAACCGCTTGAACTCACCTTGGTAGGTGTTTCTAACAGCAGTGAAGGTCTCGCCTGTCAGCGGGTCCTCATAAGCATAGGCGGCCTGGGATTCAGGCACAATTTCTCTGAGTGCCTTGCCGTCTGCCATTGTCTCTATGTAATCCGAAACAAATGTAATCGGTTTTTCAATAACCTCAATGAACTGATTGACCCTTCTGATGAATAGGGACCAGTCGCCTGCATACTTATCCGTATCCATCCTGGCCTTCAGATCTCCATTCTTTGTCGATTCAATCAGGGTTTCCATATCTTCTGTCATACGTCTGAGCGTTGTCAGCATTTCATTTATTCCAGCACCCAGCTGGTCGTCCTCAGAACGCAGATCCAGATTTTCGCTCAGATCACCCAAGGCAACTGCCTTGATACATCTGACCTGATCTCGATTTGCCTGAACTAGGGCGTTGAGAGACTCTGCAAGAATTCCAATCTCGTCAGCACCTGTATCGAGCCGGCCAATCTCCACTTGACCCCTTGATATTCCAGAGGCTGCACTTGTAATTTGACCAAGCCTATTAATCAGGCGCCTGTTGACCGCTGCACTTAAGACAAGTCCAACTGCCATTGCAGCCGTCAACCCAATCGTCAGACTGCGCATGCTCAAATCAAGCAGGGCTGCCGCCTCTGCATCTGCCTCCAGGAGGCTTCGTGCTGCGGCGAGATTGCCATAAGTCCCTATCACAACTGCAAGTGAAATGAGAAATGTGGCCCCGATTCCGAGCATGAGTTTACTTGCCATTTTCATATTTTTAAGCATAGCAACACCCCTAATCAGGTGACGGTGCACTATCGAGTTCTGAATAGCTCAATAGTTTCGCACAGTCGAGCAGGATTACCGGTTCTTCAGCATATTTTGCAATACCTGAAATAAACTTGTTTTCTTTCTCATTTTCAAAGACCGGGGGTGCTGAAATAAAGTCCTTTTCAATCTGAGTCACCTCAAGCACACGGTCAACGACAATACCTACAGGACTGCCTTTCATATCAAGGACTACAATACAGGTCCTGTCGTCGTAACGCCGTTTTTCCTTTCCAAACCTGAGGCGGACATCCATTGTAGGGACAATCTTTCCCCTTAGATTGATCACACCCTGAATGCAATTCGGCTGCAGCGGAACCTGTGTAATTTCCTGAATTCCGATAATATCATCTACGTGCCTGATCTCCAGCCCGTATGCTTCCTCATCAATTTCAAATGTCAGATACTTCCCCTTTTGCGTTTCAATAGCTTCAGCCATATTTATCACCTCTATGCTTTAACCAGTCCCGCCGGATCGAGAATCAAGCTGATTCGACCATCACCAAGCAGTGCACAGCCTGAGATTCCATCAACCTTCTGAAGGAAATTCGAAAGACTTTTAACAACCACCTGCTGCTCTCCCAATATGGCGTCTGCAAAAAGCAGCGTCACATCGCCGTCATACTCCGTCATAATTAAAATACCATCGTCAATATTCGTACAATCCGTTTCAAGTTTAAAACGGTTATGCAATCTCAGTATTGGATAGCAGACGCCCCTGATCATACACATTTCGTGACCATCCGGGTCTACAATCACATCGTGGTCCTTGGCACTGAAGGACTCTTTGATTGCCGTAATCGGCAGCACAAAGATAGACTTGTCAACGGACATCATCATGCCGTCGATAATCGCCAGTGTCAGCGGAATGCGTATCGCAAACTCCGAACCCTTTCCGACTGTGCTGTCCACCAGTATTGTTCCACCGAGCGCTTCCACATTTTTGGCCACTACGTCAAGGCCCACACCTCTGCCGGAAAACTCAGTGACTTCCTCTTTGGTTGAGAATCCTGAATTGAACAGGAAATTATAAACTTCACGGTCGGAATACTCTTCCTTAGGCTTCATGAGCAAGCCTTTATTCTCAGCCTTATCGAGTATCTTTTCAGGGTTGATGCCCTGACCGTCATCCTTGACGGTTATCCACACATCGCCGCCGGAATGTTTTGCTTCCAGAACGATTTTCGCCTGCTGCTTCTTTCCAGTCTTCCTGCGCTCTGTTTCGCCCTCAATCCCGTGATCGATTGAATTTCTAATAATATGCATGAGCGGATCACCAATCTGCTCAATGACATTCTTGTCCACCTCAGTCTCCTGACCTCTGATCTCAAAATCAATGTCCTTGCCAACCTTCTTCTTCATATCGCGGACAAGTCTGTTCATCTTCTGGAAGGTCACCGAAAGCGGCATCATTCTTATGGACATGACAATGTCCTGGAGTTCATTGATGATGATTCTATGCTGACGAACGGCCTTGTCGAAGTTCTCAAGTGGAATGCCGTTCAAATCCGGATTCCGTGTAACCATGGATTCAGAAACCACAAGTTCACCCACCAGGTCCATAAGCTTGTCGACTTTGGAAATGCCAACATTGATATGACTCTGGACATGCGAAATGGTCTCTGAGCGTGTTGACGCTCTCTTCTTCTGTGCCTTGGCACTGTCCACAGTTTTTTCACTGCCGCTTGAAATTTCATCTTCGGCCCTGGTATCAGCTGTCATATCGCCTTCACCATCTAAGGACATTTCTTCTTCAGCTGGTGGCGTTTCCACCACGGCTTCTACCACATGCCCGATGTACTTTCCAAGCCGCTTATTGTACTCCTCCTGTGTAAGTGCTTCAAAACGCATGGAATCCATGAAGGCAATGGTATCAAAGTAGCTTCTTATATCCGACTCAGGCGCGCCGCTTGTGAATAGCATCTGGAAACCCTGTTCCCGGATTATGTCTGTAGCGCCGTCATTCTCAACAATATCCTCTGGCAGATGCAGAATTTCATTTGCCATATCCTTGAGTCCGTGCACTGCAGAAAAAGCTCTGATGTTTTCCATTTCACATCCATCAGAAAAATGAAAAACGACTTCATAGGCACGATCTGACTCCATCGGCATACTTGTCGTTTTCTCTTCTCCCTTAACTGGGGCTATGTAATATTTCTGGTTTTCTTTCTGCGTATTGTCTTTGTCTACTAGTATTTTTTCTGCTTCGTCTGAGTTCATAAAGGTTAAAGAATCCAAGTATTCCTTGATCTCTTCTATGAGGTCCTCTGGTTTTTCAAGCGGGTCACCTCCAGCTTCAAGCTGCTGGGTACTCGTTTTGACATAATCAATTTCCTCAAGTACAAGATCTGTTATTTTTTCATAATCCGGCTTAACGCTCTCTGTCTTTCTTAAGAAGTCAAACAGGTCCTCCGTGATGTGCGCCAGCTCGGCGATGCCCTCAAACATCATCATCATGGAGTTTCCCTTGATTGTATGCATGATCCGGAAGATTTCTTCCATATCCTTTGAAAGGTCAGAAGAAATCTCACTTTCCATCATTAACTGCTCTAGTCTGTCAATCAACTGGTTGGTCTCACAAATATACATCTCGAGCATGGGCTCGAGTTTAGGTGTGTCTGCCATAATATCACCTCTCCGACACCGGTTCTGTTCACACCAGCTTTTTAATCACTTCAATAATCTGTTCATCATCAAATGGCTTCATAATGAAATTAACCGCACCATACTGAATGGCGTCACGAATCATACGTTCCGCCCCCATGGAGGTTACAACAACAATCTGCGCCTTTGGGTCTATGAGCCGAAGGTCCTTGATGGTCTCAAGTCCGGACTTCCCCGGCATATTGATATCCATAGTTACAACGTCAGGACTGACTTTCTTATAGAGCTTGACTGCCTCATAGCCGTCCTCGGCTTCAATGACCTCAAACGCCTCTGCCTCCAGTATTAATTTGATTTTACTTCGCATGAACTCTGCATCGTCCACAACAAGAATTCTTTTCATATTCATCACCTGGCCAATTAGTCTTTTTTCATATACCCTTTTCACCTATGTGTACACAAAAGAATCATTAAGGTGTTTCCTTAGAAATCAGGGGCAGTTTCACCGTAAATTCCGCATAAATACCTTCTTCGGAACGTACATCAAAAACCCCGTTATGCTTATTGACAATAATGTCATATGAGATGCTGAGTCCAAGTCCTACCCCCATCTTTTTCTTGCTCTGAGAATAGAAGGGCTTGAATATATTGTTCAGTTCCCGCTGGGCAATACCAAGACCGTTGTCCCAAATCGTGCAACCAACGTAGTGTGCATCGTGGAAAGTTCTGATCTTAACCCTTCCGGGTCCAGTCTCATTCTCAAACTTGACCTTGATGGACTCAATGGCGTTCATGAGTATGTTGAGCAGGGTCTGGTTGATATGATATCCGATTGCACGGGTTGTCGGAATGTGGGCATCCAGCTCAATGTCCAGATTGGCATAGCCGTCTATCTCATTTCTGGTGAGAACAATAAGTGTTTCTATCCCCTCGTTCAAATTGTAATCTTCGTAGGCCTCCAGCTGGTCCACACGAGAGAAGGACCTGAGCCCCTCTACAATACGTCTGACCCTGTTGAGGCCATCATCCATATCGCTGTAAAGCTCTATCAGGTCCTTGCGTATGAACTCAAGATCCTTTTCAAGGCGCTCATGCTCTTTGGTCTTTTCACGATTGTCACATGCCTGCACAGATCTATCGCTGTATGACTCCAAATAGTCGATATAGTTTTCAAAACGTTTGATATAGTCCTTGATCACATCAAAATTGCTGATGATAAACCCCAGCGGATTGTTTATTTCATGGGCCACACCAGCTGCCAGATGTCCCATGGAGGCCATCTGTTCCTTTTGAACCAGTTGAATTTGTGTGTTTTTCAGTTCCTCATTCTGCGCTTTCATCATTTTTACGGACTCGGAAAGTTTGCGTTCCAGCATTCGCTGATGAATGGCATTTTGAATACGCGCGACAAACTCATCTTCCTCAATGGGCTTTGTAATATAGTCAAAGGCACCAAGCTGGAAGCTGTCTTTGATCAGGGCCTTATCCGATATGGATGTAAGCATGATGATTTTTACGTCTTCATTTAAATGTCTGTCACGCAGGGTTTTAAGCACATCAATTCCCGACATGCCCGGCATGATGATATCGAGTATCACAATATCAAACTCTTTTATATCATAGTCATCTATCGCTTCTTCTCCAGAATAGGCGCTGTATATTTCTACCTTAATATTGTTTTCAGAAATCATTTTTCTCGCTACAAGCTGTATCATTTTTGAATCATCTACTATGAGCAGTTTCAAATCATCACCCCACTACCGCTTATCGCTGTCCATTTTTGAAACTTGACCTATTTCTTCTGATTCAGAGTCAAAAGGTGCATAAGCGATTGGCAACTTAATGGTAAAGCAAGCGCCTTCGCCATAAGTCGAAAGAACTTCAAGCCGCCCCTTATGCTGGCCTTCGATAATATCTCTGGCAATGCTGAGCCCAAGTCCAGTCCCTACACCTTCTGGCTTTGTCGTAAAGAAAGGCTCAAATATCTTTTCAAGGCTATCCTTAGAAATGCCTACACCATCGTCACAAATGCTACAGCAGACAAAGGCGTTCTCAGCAAATGTTCTTATTTTCAAGTTGCCAAGCTTTCCTTCATATTTTTTCTTGATGGAAAACACGGCATTGACTATAATTCCTAAAATCACTTGATTGATTTTACTGCCGTTTGCATAGGTTTTTGGAATATCACCGTATTCCACACTCAGCTTCGCATCGTACTTGAACTCGTTTTTTGAAAGCGTGAGTGTACTCTTGATTCCCTCATTCATATCATATTCAATAACTTCGTCGCTCTCATGCGCGAATCGCTTGAGACCGCTGACAATATTCAAAACGCGCTGGATGCCTTCATCGACATCTGAAAACAGGCCGCCAATATCACTCAAAATAAAATCCAGATCGTGTTTCTCGCTCAGTTCTTTAATGGCCTTCAAAGTCTCCGATTCTCCCTGCTCATAGATGGCTTTCTTATAGGCTTCAAGAATGATCATCAGATCCTCAAAATACTCCATTAACATATCAATATTGCTTTTTATGTACCCTAGGGGATTGAATATCTCATGGGCTACACCAGCAGCCAGATTGCCAATGCCCGCAAGCTTTTCCTGATTGATTAGATTTCTCCGCGCACGACTTCCCTGACCGAGCATTAAGACAAGCTCAGGACTGTTGAGAATGACAAGGGCCTTTCTGACATTTCCGCTTATTGCGGCTTTTATCATGACATTGATGGATTTGGTCGTTGCCATTTCAACTGCGGTCAAATCATTCAATTCTATCTGATCTTCACCTGCAATGACTGCCGCCACAGCCTTCCTAAGCCTGATTTGGTCTGCTTCCCTAAATAGCATGCCGCACTCCGACAGCTTGATGCTGTCCTTGCCCATCAGCTTTTCGAACGCTTCATTATGAAGAAGTATGCTCGCTCCGTCACAGACAAAAGCCGGATTCGTCATGAAGTCTATAAACGATTGAGTCAAATGCATGATGTCCCTCCTTTCCATATGATTCTATGAGTCCACCGATTCCAGCACAAACTCGACAATCACCACGACCTTGCGGTCGTGCTGTGCCAGTTTCACCCCACCACCAATCTGACCTAAGAGCGTATTGAGCATGTAAATCACCGCTCTTTGCCGGATTGAATTCTGCAAGTGGAAAATTGCCGCCTCTTCAAGCAGGAGTACGATACGACTGGTATGCGCTTGACCGAACCCTTCGTTGGATGCAATTCGAACAGCCACATTGAAAACATTGCCCTCACTGATTTCAAATACATTCTCAAAAATATACCTGAAAACAAACTGGATCAGGCCAAAGGCGCATCGATAGGTTTCTGCCATCTGATCAATGCCAAGAAACCTCAAATGCTTTGCACTCGTGCTGGAATCATAACGCATGCCTTTATTGAAAACTTCAAAGGCCGTGGCATTAAGCTTATCGGCAAATGCACTCAGATACAGTGCACTCTCTTCCAGTGGAAATACATCCCCAAGTGAACGGTAAATCTGTGTCAGCGTATGGACAGCTGTCTTGATTTCAAGAGGATCACCACTTTTCATGAGGTTTTCCTGAGTGATATCAAAGACATATTCGTTCAGCTTTGCACTGACTTCTATGAGATGCTTGAAATCCTTGCGGATTTTATCCGACTGCCCCTGCGATGGCGCTGCAGGCAGACTCAGGCCACCTTCTTCAACAAGCTGGCGTAAGCGCTTGTTTTCAATGTTGATGTTGTAGAAATCCAGGGCGTCACGCAGGATTTTTTTCAGTCCATTCTCGAGGTCCCATGGTTTGGTAATGAACTTGAACACGTCTGCCTGATTGACAGATGCGAGCACTTGAGGCAGCTGCGTGTACGCTGAAAGAACTACCCGGACTGTATCCGGGTAATCGTTTTTAACGCGCTTGAGAAGCTCAAGTCCGTTCATGCCTGGCATGCGCATGTCAGATACAATCACACTGACACTGTTGTCCTTTAAAAGATTCAAGGCCTCTTCTCCACTGCTTGCAAACAGCTTCTTGTAGCCTTCTCTTCTAAGTCCACGCTTTAAGGATGTGAGAATGTTCTCCTCGTCATCGACAAAGAGAACTGTGTTTTCCGTGTAGCCTATTGTCAAAATGTCAATTTCATCAAAATTTATGTCCATAATAGCCTCCCTATTCATGGGAATTAAGCAGGATTATTCTTGAGTTCCAGCTTGAACTCTTCTATGATTTTCAAAATGTTTTCTTCCTGTATGCCCAAGAAATCGTATACCCGTTCGTCAAAGCCCTGTCTTGATGTCTTGTCATCCAGCAGCTTCCACGCATAGTAGTTTGCAATATGAATGACACTCACCAGTTCCCTGTTCATAACCGCTTCATTCATGGGATCGTGATGATAGACAGCGGCTTCCACAATCGGCACTGGAATGTCCCACCAATTCAGCAGATACCCGCCGATACGCTGATGGTCAACCCCCATAATATCCGCCTCAATGTCTGTTATATTCAAATCGGGCTTTTCTTCAAGCTCAGTAAGGACAATCTTGAAATCCTCCATAAAATACTTGTAGACAATCACTCTGCCAATATCATGGAGCAGTCCTGCTGATGCAAAGGTATTGGGAATTTTTTTGAACAGACACTTCTGATAAATGGCATTCATGAGCTTGTTTGTCAGACTGACATGATTCCAGAGTGTGCGCTGCAGGTCCCGGTCAATGCCCATGCTTGTGAATATGCCGTTGGTCAGTACGATATTCTTCACGTTAATCAGACCTATATACATGATTGCCTGTGAAATCGAACCGGTTTTTGCACCATAAAAGGCTGAATTGGCCACGCGAAGAAGCTTGCTTGCGATGGACGGGTCTTCCTCCAGTTTTTTTGCAATGGCTTCAATATCCGCACTGTCCTCCACCATGCGGCAAAGCTGAGAATAGAGGTCCGGCACCGTTGGCAGCTCATCCAGGTTATTGATGAGATTGAGCAGGTGCTTGTCACTCAGAACATCCTCCAGTTCAAAGAGCTTATCAATGATCAGCTGAAGCTCCTTATTGTCCCAGGGCTTAAAAATATAGTGCTTGACCAGGTTCTCTTCAAGGGCACTGTAAATTTTCTTATTATCGGTATAGCCGCTCAGCGCAACGCGCAGGGTTAGCGGCGATGACATTTTTGCTTGCTTCAAAAGTTCTATACCGTCGATCTCCGGCATGCGGATATCTGTAATCAGCAAATCAAAATGCTCATTTTTCAGCAGTTCCAGTGCATCTGACGCATTATCTGAGAACATGACCTCATACTTACTGTTCATAAACAGCCTTTTCAATGCACGTAGTATTTGCTTTTCATCATCAACAAACAGTATCTTTTTCATCAACTTCCCTCCACTGCAGACTCCCACATATAAAAAACACAGTCTAATTGGGACTTGTTTAGTATTTTTTACATATTTTGTACTATACTTACCCAAAATCTAAAAAAAAATACAAAACATATAGGATTCCATCAGAAGCACAACTTTTTTTGTATAATACTCTTATAAAGGAGGTTTTTATGACACAGTTCAATGAAATAAAAAAGGACCCCCAGATATGGAAATTCTGCTTTTATGGCTTCTTCAAGAATTTGAAGTTCTTTGAACCCTATTTGCTGATTTACATTATGGGACTTGGAATAAACCTATTTCAAGTGGGTGTGCTTTACGCAATCCGCGAAATCATTACATACTTTTTTGAAGTGCCAAGCGGCATCATTGCCGACAACTACGGCAAGAAAAAAGAACTTCTCATGTGCTTTGGCTTCTATATCATCTCATTTGTATTCTTCTTTATAGGCAACAGCTTTGCAATTATCGCCATAGGAATGGTCTTCTTCGGTCTGGGAGAAGCCTTCAGATCCGGTACCCACAAGGCCATGATTCTTACCTACCTTGAGCATAACGGATGGTTTGAATACAAGGGATTTGTCTATGGCCGGACAAGATCCTACTCCCTTCTGGGATCGTCGGTCTCAGCTTTTCTTTCAATCGTATTCGTATTCAATCTGCCTGCCATGCGCTGGCTCTTTCTCGTATGTATTGTGCCCTATCTGGCAGACTTCCTGCTTATTCTAAGCTATCCGGACTATCTCGACGACAAGGTCGATACAGAACGGTCCATGAAAGCTTTCTACGAAGCCGGCGCAAAACAGCTGAAGGCTATTCGTAAGAACAGGACACTTCGGAAGCTGCTGGTGAGCTCTGCCGCCTTTGACGGCACTTTCAAGGTCATCAAGGATTATATACAGCCCATCCTGTCAACCTTGCTCCTTGCCGCCGGTGCACAATATGTCTGGAATCTTGACGGCGAATCTGAGCTTAAAATACTGCTTGGAATCATCTACGGCATCTTCTACATTTTCAGTTCCAGCGCTTCAAAGAACATTCACCTTCTTTCGTCGCGTTTTTCAACACAGGCAGTTTTCACCCGATTTTTCGATATTTTTTCACTGCTGCTCATCCTGCTGGGCATTTCCGTTCAGCGGGAAATCCTGGTCATCTCCATACTGATTTTCTTCATCCTCTACATCCTGAAGGATTCAAGAAAACCTGTTTTTGTAGATATTACGAGTGACTATATGTCAAAGGATCAGCGCGCCACAGTGCTTTCCGTGGAAAGCCAGATCCGCGCCTTATATGTGGTTGTCCTGGCACCTCTTCTTGGATTTCTCGCAGACAAATTATCGATCGGCATCATGTTTATAACGGTAGGTGCCTGTATGTTTATACTTAGTCAGTTCTTGAAATTCAGGCCTGAATCTTCTGAAAGCTGATTCAGCGTAAAAGGGAACAAGTTTTTTTGAGTCATCTGTAATCCGCTTATATGAAGAAAAACACTCCTGCTTGTATTTTTGAAAATAAATCACCGGAAATGTCCATTTATTTTCAAAACTAGGGTTTACACATATATCAATCATGTGTATAATGAACTAAATTTATAAATATACGTTCGTATGACGAACAAACAAGTAGTGTGACACAGAGGCTGCGGTTGTCAAGAGTACCTGAATAAGGGAAAGGGGCTATCGCCGAAACGTAATTCGTTACGTTGGGACTATGCTTAACAAGTATGGTACTGTCTTTTATTCGCGTACCCAGCGAATATTAGGGGTGCTGTCTCACACGGGGTAAAAGGTTTTTATTTGCATGCCTAGAGCAGCCAGGTCCTTTTACGCCTGCCTGCTTTTTTTATTGGAGAAAATGCGAAAAAATCTCCCCCCGACGCACACTTATGGCATATATCCGTCATAGGATGACACAATGGAGGAAATTATGAGACGACTGGGAACAATGCGCGTCAATGACATGGGGAATCTGGAAATCGGTGGCTGCGATGCAGTCAACCTTGCTAGAAAGTACGGAACACCACTCTATGTCATGGATCAAGCAACGATAGAAAACAACTGCAGAACTTATTCACGCACTTTTAGCCATCCGAAAATCCAAACGGAAGTCATTTATGCGTCAAAGGCCTTTCTGACACTTGGCATGTGCAGACTTATCCAAGCCGAAGGCATGTCTCTTGATGTCGTGTCTGGTGGAGAGCTTTACACAGCAATGACAGCTGAGTTTCCAGCTGAAAAAATCTATTTCCACGGAAACAACAAGACTGTCGACGAACTGATCATGGCGCTGAACTATGGTGTGCGCCGCATCATCATCGACAATGAAATCGAAATTGAAATGCTCGAATACCTCTGTTCAGAGCTGGACAAATCCGTTGAGGTTCTGATTCGACTCAACCCAGGTATTGAAGCGCATACACATGAATATATTCAAACTGCAAACAACGACTCCAAGTTTGGAATTTCCGTTTTTAGCGATCATATTTGCAGTATTATCAACAGAGTCACAGACTCCTATTTCATGGATCTTAAAGGATTCCATTATCACATCGGATCACAAATTCTTGATTCAGAGTCCTTTACTAAAGCCATTGATTCCATGATGGATTTTCTGGATAAGACTAGAACAGAGTGCGGTTATACGGCACAGGAACTGAATTTGGGCGGCGGCTTCGGCATCTACTACTCTGAAGCAGACACACCACTTGATGTCGGTGGTACTATGAAACAAATTTTTAATACAGTTCTCAGCAAATCTAAAGACCTTAAGTTCCCGATTCCTAAACTTTTGATTGAACCGGGCAGAGCAATCGTTGGAAACGCAGGAACAACGCTGTACAAAATTGGCGGTGTTAAGGAAACATACGGTGGCAGAACCTTTGTATTTGTAGACGGCGGTATGGCGGACAATCCAAGAACTGCTCTCTACGACTCAATTTATGAAGCTGCAATCGCTAACAAAATGCCTGTTGAATCTTCTGTAAAATATACAGTAGCCGGAAAATGCTGTGAATCCGGCGATATCCTCATTAAGGAAATATTCCTTCCGCCAGCAGAACGTGATGACATTCTTGCTATTGCAAGTACTGGCGCATACAACTACTCAATGGCGAGCAACTACAATAGACTCAGAAAGCCTGCGGTAGTATTCGTTAAAGATGGTAACTCAAAGCTCGTTGTGAAGCGTGAGACATATGAAGACATTCTGAGAAATGACATTTAGGGAGGTCCACTATGAACAATCTATATGTTGTAAAATACGGTGGAACATCTGTAGGCAGTATTGAAAAAATCAAAGATGTTGCAAGTAGACTTGTTGAAAGAAAAGTCGCAGGCGATAACCTCGTCGTTGTTGTTTCAGCGATGGGCAAAACGACAGACGCCCTGGTTGAGATGGCTAAGGAAGTTTCGACGGAACCCTGTCATCGAGATATGGACATGCTCCTTTCAACAGGCGAACAGGTTTCCATTTCCCTGCTAAGCATGGCGATCAAGTCCCTTGGTCATGAGTCTGTATCCTATACAGGACCGCAGGCGGGTATCATAACGGATAATTCACACACACGTGCAAGAATCAGTCAGGTTGACAACGCACGCATAACTGGCGCCCTTGAAAGTGGCAAGATTGTCATCATTGCAGGTTTCCAGGGTGTGACTGAAGACGGAGAAATTACAACACTTGGACGCGGCGGATCTGATACGACTGCAGTCTGCCTGGCAGCAAGCCTGAGCTGTCCTTGTGAAATCTATACGGATGTTGATGGCGTGTACGCTATTGACCCACGTCTGTATCCACAGGCAAAAAAGCTTGATGTGATCAGTTATGATGAAATGCTTGAAATGGCAAGCCTAGGTGCTAAAGTTCTTGAGACACGCGCCGTTGAGCTCGCCAGCAAATTCCAAGTTCCCCTAACCGTAGCACTGAGTACAGGAGAATATCCTGGTACCCTTATAAAGGAGAGAGATTCTGAGATGGAAAAACGTGTTGTAACAGGACTGACAATAGAAGAAGACTGCTTAATGGTATCCCTGAACCGCATACCTTTCGATTCTAAGAATATAACTGAAATATTTGCACGTCTGGCAGGCAACAATATTTTTGTTGATATGATCAGCCAGACAGCTCCATATAACAGCTTTGTAAATGTATCCTTCTCGACTTACGAGTCAGCAAAGCATGAAGTCAAGCGCGTTGTCCAGGAGCTTAAGTCGGTTTATCCGACCCTGGACTATCTGATTGATGGAAGTGTCATCAAGCTGTCGGTTGTCGGTATTGGCATGGTTAGCCAGTCCGGTGTTGCCGCTGACATGTTCAAGCTCTTCAGCGACAACAATATTGATTTCTATCAGGTTACAACATCTGAAATCAGTATTTCATATACAATCGATGCCAATGACAAGGAAAAAGCCGTTGAAGTCATTGCTCAGCACTTCAACCTCTAATAAGCCCTCAAATGCAATATGCAATCATATAGGAACCTGCAAGTCCAAGTCTGGCAACTCTCAGCTTGGATCTGGGTTTGCAAGTTCCTTAAGCGTCTCTCTTACAATGTATGTGAACGCTTACAAAGCCCCGCTTATATGGCGGGGCTTTAGGTTGTTGACAAAGTCAACAAAATCCAGACTGTTGAAAACTTCGAAAGTCAAGACGCGGATGAAATCGGCTCTAGGAGCGTACTCCCGTACGTGACTAGAGTGGATTTCATCCAGCAACGCAGGATTTCGGAGTTTGTCAACAGTCTGAAGCCCCGCCTGTATGGCGGGGCTTCACTTTTGCCTCAATCACTATGAAGATGAAAGGCTTATATTGTATTCACGGATTAATTGGGTATAAGAAAAATGTCAATTCTATTGCAGCGTAGGAGGCCGCATATGCCAAGCCATGAGCCAATTGTATCCATTCCCGTTCATAAACAGTTTCTGAGACTGCTGCGTCTGTATTCTAAAGCGGTATTCAATACCTTTGACAAGCAGTTGAATCCCAACGTTACCCTCATTAGGCTGTCACCGTCTGACAAGGACTTTATCATAGACATACAGCCAGAAGACAGTTTGATTGCCCAGGAGGCCCATGCCTTCATTCGAACAATGGAAGGTGAAATCACTGGTGCGCTGCAGGGTGCTGATGAAACTGAACTGGAACGCATTCAGCTTAAATTTACAAACCGTATTCTTGACACGCCTGCCTTTGAGTCGCGTATATTTTTTGTAACAGACCTTGTGGTGCTCGAAGACTGGTATACCATAGCCTTCGTTTCCATTGACCGCCAGGTTTATAACAGCTATTATCGCCTTAAAGACAGCTCTTCGAATGCACCCCGTTCCCTACTCGATGCGGTCACAACAGAGTTTTCAGGGGATATCAACAAGGTACTTCATCAGTTTGGCAGAGAAAACTATGAAAAAACCCTGGATTTCCAATCAACCATACGAAACGGCAGTAAAAAGCTGCTGAAGATCCTTGGTTACTCCGGTCTATGGGACACCACCTATGACAAGCTGAACAAGATTTCTTCACTCAATTATGAAGGCAAGGCCATTCGAGGCAGAATCCTCTTTACCAGAAAAGAGCTCCTCAATACGACGGAAGGGCATCCAAATCTTGATATTCTCATGACCTTTGCATCCCGAATTCCACTCTCAAACTACAGACACGTCCGTAAGCTCCTGGAACTGACACGTGGGAACATTTCTCTTATTTCAGACTCCGAATCCATCTATGGGCTGGGAAGAAAACGGGGCACTTATCAGACTGGCAGAGAAGATTTATTTGAGATTGAGTTCACCAATTATTATACCTGGCTGCTGCTGCATGACACCCACAAGCTCATGCGTGTGTCGCATGAGCACATTTCACTTCCAAAAGCCAAAGTCGGATATGATACCTTCTTCTATAAGCTCAAACAGGTCTATCCAGACCTTGACCCTATTAAAATCAGGACACTTTATATGCTGCTTATGGAAGCCATCCTTCAAAGCACAGGGACACTGCTTGTTTTCAGTCCCAACGCCGCTTCTGAAGCGAAACGCCTCAAGAATCAGTGTTTCCAGGTGGAAGCCATCCCTATGACCAACGATATTATACAATCGGTCATTAACATCGACGGTGCCATCCTGATGGATCTTGACGGTATCTGTCACGGCATTGGGGCAATTCTTGACGGCATGGCCTCAATACGCGGCGATACCTCCCGTGGGGCGCGGTTCAATTCTGCAATACGCTATGTCGAAACCATAGGAAAAGTGGACACCTACAGTGACTGTGTCGCAATCGTCATTTCAGATGATGGTTTTGTGGACATTATCAGCAAATATACAATATAAAAAACCTATTTCCGCTGCGCATCTTATAGTGCCCTGCAGAAATAGGTTTTAATTTTTACAGCGTGTTTATGTCTGCTTCGATTTCATCGAGGATTTCTTCAAAGCGCTCAAGCATGATTGGAACTGCCAGTTCACCCGATTTTCCATACCCCAGCGACTCAAGCTGCTCGCTTGCATACCGGCTGCTGCCTTCAGTGAGGAGCTGCACATACTGATCTGAAAAACTCAAGTCATGCCCCAAATTCTGAGCATTGGCAATTCCGGCGCAATAACCGATTGCATATTTATGCACATAGAAGCCCCAATAAAGATGCTGCATGTCCGTCCACCCAAGGCCATCAATCTCGTCAGCCCTGTAGGCCGGTCCATAATATTCCTGAACAAGCGCCTGCCACAGTCCATTTAAGTGATCCGCATCCAGATTTGTCCCCACCGCCGCGTCAGCATAGATCCTGCGCTGAAACTCCGACGCCATGAGCTGCATGTATATGGTATCTTCAATGGATTTTGCGTATTCTACCAGAACAGCCTCCCTGCTTTCCTGAGAAAAGCTTTCTGGATGATTGAGAATCCATTCAAAGAGGACAGCTTCATTTGTCGTTGCCGCCATTTCTGAAATGAGCACAGAAGGGTCATATTCCGAGTAGGCCTGGGCGCGTCTTGACAGCTCCTGATGCATCACGTGACCTGATTCGTGTGTCAGCGTGAGCATATCTTCAAAATCACCATAGTAATTCATGACCGTATAAGGCATGTTGTCATAGGTTCCCCAGGTATAGGCTCCATCCACCTTGCTTTCACGCGGACTGATATCCAGGTGATTCTCATTTAAAAACGCCCAGTAGGCGCTTGTATACGCCTCACCGTAAACAGCCATGGAAGCCATGACCATTTCCTTTGCCTCATCAAAATCGATTGTACCGGAGAGTGCCATGTCTTCCATTACATAAGGCAGGTACATGTCATAAATTTGAAGCGGCTCATCCTCTTCAAGACCCATGAGTTTCTTCTCCAGCGCCTTCCAACGGTGCAGCTGGACCAGCCCTTTTTTAACTTCTTTTTCAAAATACTCAAAGCTTGCTGTATCTATTCCATCCGCATCCAGATCTGCTGAAAAAGCATCTGTCAGATGATACATTTTAACAATGAAAAGATTGTTGAGCACATCCCCTTCAAGGGCTGTGGCAAGAAGTTCAGCGCCAACCCGGCTCTTGTAGTACAGGTCGGTATAGGCCGTCACCCGCACAGACTTGTCCGGATCGATAAAATCCTCATAATACAAGTCCGGTTCTTCAATTTCTGTAAGATACGTATAGGCTTCATACACCGATTCCGGCAAGGTGAATAGACGCTGCGCCCCAGCTACGAGCGCCTCGTCGGTCTCGTCGAATCCGTATTCATAGTATTCAATCCAAAACTCCAGTTCAGGAGCATACGGTGAAAAATCATCGGATTCTTTCCAGTCACTTAAGAGCTTCAGCGGAATCTTTGTAGCCTTTTCATCAATAAATGCAAGTCTTTCCAGAACGTCCGTCTGAATGCTCAAGAACTGTTCCACCATATCTGCAGCTGTGTTGTTATCGAAATCCGTATCGCTTATGAGATTCGCGTATATTTCCAGATTATCCATCAGACGATAGAGGTTCTCCCGTTTTCTTAGGAGGTTGAGGAAGACCTTGCGGTCCTTCCAATCTGATGACTTCAGATTTTCAATATCCGATGTCAATACTTCGAGACGCTTCAAGCCATCATACCAGTCTGTACTGGTGTCAAAAACCGGCGAAAGGTCAAAGCGCAGGTCAGGCGTGACAGATTCATCCACAACCACCTCTTCGTACTGGATTTCATTTAAACCATAAAAGGCTACAGCCACCAGTGCCAAAATCAGAGTCCCCACGACAAACAGCAGGCAGCCCCTTCTCTTGGGTCTTTGCACAGCTTCCTGACTGCCTTCATCAAACAAGTCCAAGTCATAGTTTGGAGAAGGTGTTTCCCTTTCACCCATAATCTCCTGCTCACGTTTTTGACGGTCCAAATAAGGCTCTATTTGGGGGTCTAGTCCTTTTTTATCGCGCATGATTTTCCTGCCTCCGCTGCCTGAACGCAGCCGTTTTAAATCCTGAACATCTGAACTTCCTGCTTAAGTCGCTCGCTGAGTCCATTCAGATGTGCAACATATTCAGCAATTCCATCGACCGTTGCCGTCTGTTCCTGAGCCGCCGCTGAAACCTCCTGTGAAGATGCTGCTGATTCTTCTATTATAGCAGAAATCGATTCCACCGCTCCCGAAGACTTTTCAGCACTGCTTTCAATATCTTTAAAGAGTAGGCTCAGGTCCTCACAGTGCTGTGATGCTACCGCAGACTGTCTCACAACTTCTTCAAGCGAGGCTTTTCCAGAATGCATGACATTTGCAGCAATCTCAACTTCCTTTACGCTGTTTTCTATCATATTGGTCACAGCTTCAACATCACGCTGGATGCCCCCGATAATTTGAGTGATGCTGTCTGCCGCCTTGCCTGTTTCCTCTGACAGGACACGCACCTCACCTGCAACAACTGCAAAGCCTCTACCGTGCTCACCGGCACGCGCCGCTTCTATATTCGCGTTAAGTGCCAGGAGGTTTGTTTGACCGCTGATTGTCAGAATGGTCGTTATGATATCTCCAATGGAATCCGACTGGGCTTTCAGCTTGTAAACAGACTCATGCACCAGCTCCATAGCTTCATTGAGGCTTTGAATACGTGTCACCGCATCTTCTATGATTTCCTGCCCCTTTGCCGCCAGCTGACTGGAGGCCATAGCACTCTCTGTTGTAACATGCAGCTTTTCACTTCCCTCAAGGGTCTGCTCAGAGGTTCTCTGCATCAGTCTGATAATTTCCTCAGCATGAACTGCCAGCTCCGATGCACCCTTTGCGATCTCTCCGATTGAATCGGCAACCTGATTGGCTGATTCACCTGTTTTTTCAGTCATGCCGCTTAGCTTGCCACCAGCTTCAGAAATAGACTCCGAGGCATAATGCACCTGACCGATAAGGGCCCTTAAGCTGTCAATTGTCGTAGAAAGGTGTCCTGACAGAACGCCCATCTCCGTACGGTCTGCATTTTGAAGCGACACGGTCAGATCGCCTTCAGCAATACGCGTCAGGCCGTCCTGCATACCCTTAATTGGCTTTGAAATCGACTGTATGATCACTCTTGCAAAAATCAGACATACCACCAGGGCAATGGCTATGATTGCCGTCATGATCTGGATCATCTGACTCTGAACGCCCACCGCACTCTGATATTTGAGCTCAGCTGCCTGTGTGTTCTCTTCAATAAGAGAATCGCAAATAACCTTCACACCCTGCATGGCCGATTCAATACTGCTGTACTTGACTAAAAGCTCATCTTTGGTAAATCCACTGTCCATGGCACTTAAAAACTGGTCAATCTTACCCTTCAGGCTGGTTTGCCTGTCCATGAGCATGTTTAGAAAATTTTGTCCTGACTCAGACAGGCTGGATCCGTCAAAATTTGTGAGAAAATCATCGATATAGGCGATGGCCGGAAGAAGTTCCCCTTCTCTGACACTGCCTCTGACTGTCTCACTCTGATTTGTCGACAATTTGAACAGACTCACCTGTATACGCAGATAATTTTCACTTACACCTGCTAAACCGCTAATGTTACCGAGGTTGGTTTCATAAATGGTCTTCATACCTTGGTTTACGTATTTCAGGCCTGATACACCATATACACCTACCCCACCCACAAGGACTGCAACGAATACAGCAAAAACAATTAATCTGGTCCGGATCTTCATTTTCCGCTTTCCCCCTATTCAGCTTCAGTGAACTGCAATGTTTACTAGATCAGATAAGACAAGTCCGCAGAACAGTATGATTTGTATTAAAAGAATGCATGGTATTAAAAACCTGAACTTCGGCTTGTTTATCTTGTGCCTGAATGTTACCATTCCAGCGAGCGTCCCCAGGCTCCCTCCAAGCAGCGCAGCCATAATGAGTGTCGCTTCACTGATTCTGAAGCGGTGCCCGACAGCCAGCCATTTGTCAAAGGCCATTAGAACAAATGCGCTGAGATTTACCAGCGCGAAACTTGAAACAATGACTAACTCAGTCATATTTGCTACCTTGGTCATTTTTACCACCTTCTATTAATTATAGCGCTCTACTACAAAAAATTGAATACATACCGAAAAGATATACCGGTATGCATTCAAAAAAAATACCCAAATCGAAGTTTTCTGCTCTAAAAACAGATCAAAAAAACGATTTGGGTATTTTTCCATCTGTGGACTAGACATCTTTTCCCCTCTGTCCATAAAATCCATTCATTTTATTCCAGATTAATTTGTACCTTTTAGAATTCTGTCCGCGATTCTGACAGCTTCCCTCGCATCTCTTCCATAGGCATGGGCGCCGATTTCATCGGCATAATCCTGAGTGAGGACCGCACCGCCCACCATGACTTTGACGTCAGGATACTGTTCAGCAAGTACCTTGATGGATTTCTCCATAGACTCTACTGTTGTTGTCATCAGCGCTGAAAGACCCACAAGCTTTACATTGTTTTCCTTCACAGCATTTACAATGGCTTCTGTAGGCACGTTCTTGCCAAGATCGATGACTTCATATCCAAAGTTCTCGAGCATTACGGCAACAATGTTCTTACCAATATCATGCACATCGCCTTCAACCGTCGCTAGGACAATCGGCAATTTTTCCTCAAGCTCAATTGCGTCTTTTTCGATGGCTGTCTTTACGACTTCAAAAGCACCCTTTGCTGCTTCCGCAGAGCTCAGGAGCTGAGGCAAGTATATTTTACCCTTGTCGTAGTCTTCGCCAACCTGCTCGAGTGCAGGAATTAGATGATTATCAACAATATCCTGAGGTGACATAGTCCCCAGAAGACCTGCTGTCTTCTCCATGGCTTCGGTTCTGAAACCCTTTTGAATGGCACTTTCAAGATTTCCTTCAAACTTTGCAGAAACCACGCTGGTGCTGACTGCGTTGCCGTACTTTTCAAGGTATGTGGCACCAGGCTTTTCGTTGTTTTCAAGGAAAGCGAATATGTCTATGGCTTTTTTCACTTCAGGCTGCAGCGGGTCTGTAATAGGTGCGTCCAGTCCCTTTGCAAATGCCATCGCCAGAAAAGCGCCGTTTATGAGGTCTCTGTTTGGAAGTCCATAGGATACATTGCTCGCGCCAAGGGTCGTCTTGATGCCCATGACGTTCTTCACATGATCCATGGCATCCAGTGTCACCTTATAGCTGTCACGGTTGCTTGCCGCTGAAAGGGTCAGACAGTCTACCAGGAAACGGTCTTTTTTGATGCCATACTTTTGCGCTTCATCCACAATACGGGTTACGACTTCAATGCGCGCCTCGACCGTTTCAGGAATACCATCCCCATCCAGTGCAAGACCAATGAGCATTGCACCGTATTTCTTTGCTATTGGAAGCATTGCATCCATCGAGCTCTGCTTGCCATTCACCGAGTTTATCAGCGGAACCCCTGCATAAATTCTACATGCTCTTTCCACAGCGTCCGCTTTTGTGTTGTCTATCTGAAGAGGTGCACTGAGCGTTCCATTAAGTGTTGTGATCAACTCTTCATAAATGACAATTTCGTCTACACCTCTGCCACTCACATTGACGTCAATAACATCTGCGCCTGCCTCAACCTGATCGAAAGCTTCCTTGACAGCCAGATCGATTCTGCCTTCCTGGAAGGATTGCTTGAGCAGCTTCTTGCCTGCCGGATTGATTCTTTCACCTATTGTCACAGGTGATTTATCGAACCAAACAGCTGTTGTAGCAGAACAGACACCTGCTTTTCGGTCTGCACGCGGTGATGTAGGAACATGATCTGCATGGGCTTTTGACAGAGCCTCTATGTACTCTGGTGTCGTGCCGCAGCACCCGCCCAAAATTTGAGCACCTGCCTGTGCAAGAGCATGCATCTGGTCTACATAATCCTTCACGCTCAAATCATAAGAAACACTGCCCTCAACATGACGCGGCAGCCCGGCATTTGGCTGTACCAGAATCGGCACTGTAAGCACCGAATACATCGCTTCAATAAGTGGCAGCATCTTGTCCGGACCTGTCGAACAGTTCACACCTACTGCATCGGCACCATTGGCTTCAAGGGTAAAGGCAACCACATCTGCAGGCGAACCGCTCAGTGTTCTGCCATTCTCCTGGAAGGTCATTGTCACCACAACAGGAATATCCGCGTTTTCTTTTGCAGCAAGAAGGGCTACCTTGGCTTCCAGAAGGTCAGACATGGTTTCAATGATAATCAGGTCAGCACCGGCATTTGCACCTGCGATAACCTGCTCCTTGAATACCTCGTATGCCTCATCGAAACTCATCTGGCCCATGGGCTTCAGTAGTCTGCCTGTCGGTCCGATATCAAGTGCAACAAGTTTATCAGGAACAGCATCCTTGGCAAGCTTTACGCCCGCCTCGACAACTTCACTCACGCTGTGGCCTGTTCCGCTTAGCTTATAGCGATTCGCTCCAAACGTGTTTGTCGTAACGATGTCTGAACCTGAGTTTGCATAGGTTCTATGAATGTCCTGAATAGCTTCAGGATTTGTAATGTTAAGCAGGGATGGATCCCCATCACTCTTAATTCCCTTTTGTATGAGCAGACTCCCCATAGAGCCGTCAAAATAAATATGCTTTTCTTCCAGTTTCTTAAACAAATGCACAGTGTTTGCCCCCTCTTCTATCACAGTTCTCTCTATGCAAGCAGGCGTCACACCTGCTATATGATCTCTTAAATGGTTGCGCGCTTATTCCAAGAACCGCCGTCACAGATTTCTGTGGAATCATCAGATTGCTTGGCGTCAGTTCAATGCCGATGCGCTTTTGAGCGTCCAAATGATTTAACACATCCTTTTGAACATGCATGGAAAGGTCGCCGTATCCGGGACTGAAGCGATGTGTCAGGTACTTTCCCTCAAGTGACAAGCGGGTTCTCAGTGCTTCCTCCCAGGCATCGAGTTTCATTTCCAGATAGTGTAGACAAACCATATCAAACAGATAGGCCTTGGCCATATCGGTCATCTGGAGAATTCCCATGCGACTTTCCACCCGTGGTCCCAAGGTTGCAGACATGATAATACATGACTCCGCACCTTCAAGAAAACGCACCAGGCTCTTGCTTTCAAAAAGCATTGTGTCTATCTCAACCGTCTGCTTCTTCATATCAAGCACACAGTCCGACATTCGGGATATTGGATCAAAATTGGAAAGGGACTCGACTTCACCAATCAGGCGCTCAATATGATCTTCCCAGTTCTGAGTCAGCTTTACGCCCTGTTCACCTGTTATTTCATGTATTATCTGCTCTTTCAGTGCTGAAAAATCCATTTCATCAACCCGCCATTCTTGAAATATTTCGATTACTCAGAATGCTACTTGTTATTAGCTTCCTATTAACAGAGCAATCTTCGATTGCTCATGTTATTGGATTCCTTATAATTAACAGGGCAATCTTCGATTGCTCATGTTTTTGGATTCCTTATAATTAACAGAGCAATCTTCGATTGCTCATGTCGCGAGACGCGCCATATACGTGTGTAGAGCCAACCCTCCAGTTTTGTGCGTGGCACAACTGGAGGGTTGGCTCTACACACGTGCATTTCTTTGTCTTTCACGAAAAAACCTCATCCCACAAGAGGATAAGGTTAGAGTCGATTCAAGCTTATCCACATTCGTTGGACCACCACGCAGCTATGCAGGTTGGTACAGGATCAATGAGCGAATTCTCTCCCCTGTTCTTGATAAGGGCATATACGATTTTGCATATAATAACATACATGATTATAAAAAGTCAATGCTGTATGTCATTCTAAGTAAAAACAGGAAGAAGGCCACAAGCAATAAAAAAAAGTAGAACTTGGATGGAATGTGTCTTTCGTACTCATGACCAATATGGATCTTGTCTTGAGGACTTTGCTTGGGCTCTGACTCCACAAAGCCGTCCACAAGATTTCCAATCAGAAAGTTCTCCAGTATGTCTACGGACAGAACCTTGTACTTCATTGGAACCCATACTGCATATTCAGCATCTTGCTCTCTGACTTGAATCGGCAAATTGTTTTCATGAAACACGCGCTCAATCTCATACGCCTTTTTCTTATCGGATAAGGTTTTTATGCAAATCCATCTGTAGCTGTCGACCAATGTCATAAAATCACCCTTTTCGTTGTGCATGCTCTTAATCAGCTGACTGATCCAACACTAGCTATTCAGAAATCGGCCTTGAAGCCGGAGATTTGTTTACGATAATCAAGTACTGAAAATAATCGGATACAGGACCATCAAAGTCCTTTTCAAAAATCACCGCATCCTCCGTGAACAAGGTATCCTTCTCAATCATACTGATCAGGGTATAGGTCTGATCGATTGCATCCAGTACCTTCTTCTCATCAAACTTGAATAAATCAAGAATTTCAACTTCATATTTCCCGTCCAGATACACCATGCGTTTGCAGTTCTCATAGGTGTAAAGAAGACTGAGCACATTTCCTTCTACGGACTTACGCGCTTTCTGAATCGCACTTGCAAACCAATCGTAACTCAGGTGATTGGACTGCATGACAGCCGGGTTGCTGAGCTGGCCCAGATACATGGCATCCGGTGCCTTATCGTAGACCTTGAGGAAGTTTTTCACCATGCTGTCACTGCGTTCGTGGTTGAAATGTTCATTCGAACTGTTTGAAATATTGTCATACGCCGTCACAAGATTTTCCAGCACATTCAATACCCGCATATAATCCGTCCCAAACGCACTCGAGGCACTTTCTGGATCGGCCTGCATATCTTCATAAAGGCTCTTAAAGGTCAGTTCAAGATAATCCGGCTGGGTAAATCCCATTTCATAGGCTGCGGCAAGCTCTCGTGCTGCTGGAAAAGCTTCAGCAGCATGCCCTGAAAACAGCGTGGACAGGTAACTAAGCGACAGCTCCGGCAGGTATTCAATATCGACGCCGACAATCTTGACACTTTCATTCTTATCCTTTAAAAGTAGCTTAAGCTGGCGAAAAAAGGACCTGTTTTCTTCAGAGGCATAGGGCGTCCCTTCAAGTGCTTGAAATACACGCTTGAGACTCTTTTCATCACGACTTCTCAGGTAGGTGTTGAGCATTTCTCCAGCAGAATATGGCAATTCTACAACAAGGTAATCGATCTGACGGACACTGTCAACCGCCTCGTAGAAGTACTTGAGCAGCTCTGCGTTTCCACTGACGCCTGGCACCACACCTATCAGAATGATGTTTCTCCCGCTTGCCTGCCTTTCTAACTGATCCGCCATATATTGCGTGTCATTTGTCAGGATGTCATGACTTTGCTTTGTAAGATATTCTGTTTCCTGATCAATGCGGAATGACCTTGAATTTCCTCTCAACCCGCCGCATCCAGTCACTAAGGTAAGTGCGAGGATCAGTGCAACCATTTTTTTCACATTACACCTCTTATTCCATCTCTTCATTAAGAATCACCATATGAATGTGATCTTCCCACACCCCATTGATTTTCAAATATTTCCTGCTGATTCCTTCATAAGTGAAGCCTGCATTTTCAATCATTCTCCTGGAAGGTATGTTTCTTGGAATAATATTGGCTTCTATTCTATGCAACTTCAATCTCTTGAAGGCGACTTCAACTATTTTTTCAACCGCTTCACGCATATAGCCTCTATTGATTTCCTGCTTGTCCAGTCTATACCCGATATAGGCAGACTGAAAGGCACCGCGTACAATGTTGGAGAGTGCGACACTCCCAATGATTCTGCTCTCATCATTTTTTTTGAAAATCCAAAGCCGCAGGGTATTGCCTGCCCTGAGTCCTTCGATATCATCCACGATCAGTGCCTGCATCGTGCCCAAGCTATAAAAATCCGCATCACGCTTCACTTCCCATCTTCCAAGAAAATCCCTGTTGCGCTTGAAATAATCAAGTAACCGACTTGTGTCTTCTCTTGAAAGGGTCCTCAGTATCAGCCGGTCGGTTTCAAGTCTCAACGCCATTATGCGACCTCCTGTTTTAACTGTAACTTAACATGCTGTTAATCCACCATATTCTATGTTCTGCTAGACTTATTACAACGATAAAATTGTTCCCCGGAGTATGGATCTTGTATCCAAGCTCATATTTAAGGCCCCGTATTTAACACGTACGGAGCCTTTTTTCATATGTATCATTCATGGGTCCATTTTTTTAGTTTTTCAATAATGGCTGTCTCATCAGACGCCCTGTCACAAACCTGTTCAAGTGCAGCCTTAAGTGCCTGTGTATCAATCTCTCTACCTGCAAAGTAGGCTTCTATTGTGCCCGTTCTCCCCTTGGGGTCTCCCATGATCAGGTAAGCGGCATACCAGTCTTCTATCCTTGTAACTGGTAGTTCACGCCCTTCAAAAGCAATGGATCTTAGGGTCTCCCTGCAGAGTACAGGAAAACTGTAGACCCATCCATTCCTGAGTATTTTGTAGCCGCCTATCAAATCGACATCCTGTCCGTCAATCTGCATCTCATAGAAGTACTTTGTAGCGTATTTTCCTTTTCCATCATCAGTTTTAATATTCAGTGCATGAGGCTTTAACAGATTCATTGCCCTCTGTGCATCATCCTCGTGCACAATCAAGTCTATGTCTCTCGCCCGCTCGACCAGTCCGTAGAAATACAGCATGCTCGATGCGCCAAGACCCCAACGGATTTCATTTTCAATGAGAATATCCGCTATTTTCAGAAGTACTGCCTCATTCATATACTGCCCTCCCAAATCGCTGTATATAAATTATAAACCACCTGGACAGCGGTGCAAAGTCATAGGGCTGAAAAATCAGTCACAGGCCTCAGATACGCTTGAGCCCAGGGCTTGAGTTTCCTGTGTACAAGCTCTCTTGTCAGGACCTCGTAGTGATGAAAATAAATCATTTGAACATTGTTTTCCATTGCCAGATTTCTTTTACGCTCGTCGCGCGCCCTGACCTTCTCAAGTCCCCTTTTTCCACCAAAGTACTTGACGGGTTCATAATGCTGAATTCCTTGATATTCAATGCCTATATTGAGTTCAGGTATATAGATGTCCAGCTCCAGATGCTCGAGAAATGCAGGCCTGAAATGCCGCTTGATCTTGAGTCCGGGTATGAGCTTTCTCACAATTTCATAAAGTTTCTCTTCCGATTTCCACCGGCCTGCTATAGACGGATATTTAAAGTCCGATCTGATAGCATCTTCAATATAGCGCCTGACTTGAACACGCCGTTTCTCCAAATGTGACCCTAGGACCTGCGTAAAATTATAGGGATACTGCGGATCCCAAACTCGAGGCGACCCCGGCTCCCAAGTGGTGTCATGATCGCGAAGCCATTCGTGTACAAGTTCTTTGTCCATCTCCTCAATACGCACATCATAGATCATATCATCCAAAAGCTCCGTATATCTGTAAGCAATCAGCGCCCGAAGACCATCACTCTCCATATCAGGCAAATAACGCTGCAGCCTCGGTACCACGCCATATTCAAAATGCTTCATATCCAGATACCACCCATATTGACGGCGAAATACAGTCCCTTCAGAGGGGGGACAGAAGTCAATCGATGGCTTTGCAAGATTGCACCGATGGCATAGATCTTTTTCAAACACCATATGGTCGAACCAGCCTATGATTGACTCCGTCGTCTTGTCCTTCAGTTTTCCCTTCAAATGTTCCACATAGGACTCAGGAAAGTTCCAGACATCAAGACCAGTCTCTTCTGGATGCACTATGCGCCTAAGTTTCAAATAGTTGCCAACAGCCTCTTTCATACAAGCACACAGAAAGTATTCATCCTCTTTTTTAAATACGGGGAATGCACCCCTTGGATAAATCACATGACTAATTGGCAAGGCTTCAATCCTATTACTTTCCGTAGACAGCTTCACGAAGCACCTTCCCTATGGAATCTCTGAACACCAGGTCCGCTTTTCCATCCATTTGTGTATCTGCCTTATTGATCAGGACAAGACGCTTTCCTTTAAAATACTGTATCATACCTGCTGCTGGATAGACCACCAGAGAGGTTCCGCCTATGATCAGCATATCCGCCTGCATAATGGCCTGAATGGCTTTCTCTATGACTGGTGTTTTCAGTCCTTCTTCATAAAGTACAACATCCGGGCGGACCATGCCTCCACATTTGATGCACCTTGGAATGACACCTTCAAGTTCAAGAAAGGCTTTCAAATCATAGGTAGCGCCGCAAGACTCACAGTAATTTTCATGGACACTGCCGTGCAGTTCAATAACTTCCTTTTGCCCAGCCATCTGATGAAGGCCATCGATGTTTTGCGTTACGACCGCCTTAAGCTTTCCTCTGCTTTCCAATTCTGCAAGTGCCTTGTGGGCATCATTGGGTCTTGCCTGGGGATACAGGAGATTCTCTTTATAATAATCAAAAAATATTTCCGGATGATGTACATAAAAACTATGGCTGATTATTGTCTCCGGCTTGTAGGGATACTTCTGCTGTTCTTGGTCATACAAGCCGCCAGCGGTTCTAAAGTCTGGAATGTCACTTTCCGTTGACGTTCCCGCGCCACCAAAGAAAACAACATTGCTGCTTTCATCAATCCATTTCTTAAGCGTTTCAATTGACAAAAAAATCCCTCCATTCCATATATATTAATAGTATAGCATTTATCTGAAAGTAAAAATCGCCTGAAGTAAAAATGACTTCAGGCGACTGCATTTAGAATTTATTTTTTATAGCGCTGCTCAAAAATTTCGTAGCCATTGTTGCGCAGAGTACAGGCTGGACAATTGCCGCATCCGCTGCCCATGACACCATTATAGCATGTCAGCGTTTCACTTTTTACAATATCGAGCACGCCCAGGTCATCGGCCATCTTCCACGTATCGGCCTTGTCAATCCACATAAGTGGTGTATACAGGATGAAAGAGTAATCCATCGACAGATTCAGTGTGACATTCAAGGACTTGATAAACACATCTCTACAATCTGGGTATCCGCTGAAATCGGACTGGGAAACACCCGTTACAATATGATTCGCACCCTTTTGCTTCGCAAGTACGGCTGCAAAAGACATAAATAATAGATTTCTGCCATCCACAAAGGAATTCGGAAGGCCTTCTTCCGGTGCGTGGGACTCCACTTCAATATCAGTACGTGTCAGTGAGTTGGGTGCCAGCTGATTGAGCAGAGACATGTCCAGAATGTGATGCTCAATGCCTTCTTTTTCACAAATCGCCTTGGCACAGTCCAGTTCAAGCGCATGACGCTGGTTGTAGTTAAAGGTTACCGCAATGACTTCACCAAACTTTTCTTTTGCCCAGTAGAGACAGGTTGTACTGTCCTGACCACCACTGAATACCACAACTGCCCTTTTATGATTTATCTTATTATCCATATTAAACGCCCCTTTCGTTGGGATCCCATATAAATTTATGCATTTGAAGCTGGAGCCT
The DNA here is from genome assembly GCA_963678925.1 of uncultured Acidaminobacter sp. Taxonomy (GTDB): domain Bacteria; phylum Bacillota; class Clostridia; order Peptostreptococcales; family Acidaminobacteraceae. The sequence goes on from OY787533.1 coordinate 856,485, forward strand.
GACGCCATTCAAGTTCTCACCCACCATGAAGTTCACAATTTCAGCAGGTGTTATCTGTCCAAAGACCGGACTGAAGTAGACATTGGTCTTTCCTATCAGCCTGTACTCCCGTATGATTTGACCTGCACGCTGCAGGTCTTCATAGCTGCCGCAGACAAACTTTACCGTATCTGCCATGGTGACACGAGCATAGTTTTCTAAATGCATGTGTCTTTCCATTCCTGATGACGGTAGCTTGTAATCTACCGTGAAGGCGGGTCTGTAGGCTTTGTCATGAAATGGTTGCAGGCTGCAGCTTCCATTGGTTTCTATCTCAACAGACCCTATGCCAGCATCTGAAAATGCCAAAAGCAGCTGATCCAGATTCTCCTGCAGAAGCGGTTCGCCGCCTGTAAGGGTCACATTCTCAACACCCGTTTCCAGAACATAGGCCACCAGGTCCGAAGCGGCCATCTCTTCATAGGGCGCATCTTCCGTACAGGCCCACTGGGTATCGCAGTAGCCGCACTGCAGATTGCACCTCTGAAAACGTATGAAGACCGCCAGCTCACCGCATTTTGCCCCCTCGCCGTTTATGCTCACAAATTTTTCAACGACCTTAAACATGGGCCACCTCTTCGTAAACAGCAGAATTGTTTGGGGTTTCGAAGACTTCTATGCGAATGACCCTGTAGCCCTTGTCCTTCAAGGTATCATAAAAGAATTTCGACATGTGTTCGGCAGTCGGCCGAAAGGGTACCTCGACAAGGTCAAACCCTTCCTCCAGCATGCAGGCCACCGTCGTCTCACGCATTGTGCCTGTCTGGTAGATAAGTTTATGATCTAGGGCATCAGCCATAGCCTTCAGATCTCTTTTCAGGTCTCCAAAGTCTACAATCATGCCTTCCAGATGTCCTGACTCAATCAGGTTTTTAGCGCCAATTTCCGCTACAAGACGCCATCGGTGTCCATGCAGATTTGCACACTTTCCATCATAGCCCTTCAAAAAGTGCGCGCTGTCAAAGCTCGCCTCAGATTTCAATCTATACATTCTGTCCCTCATTTCCATTTAACGCGCCGCTGGCAGATTTCATCTTCGCCATGCCGAACCAGCAGCAGCCCAGTGCACCGTTGAACTGTGGATCTTCAAGTGCGACGACTTCATCAAAGTCTCTTTCCAGATACTTGTGCAGCGCCCTATTGTGTGCCACACCGCCACCGACGACAACACGCGTCCCGCTGAACTTTACCAGCATGGGCTTGATCCGTTTGTAAAGTGCATAATTCACACCTGAACACAGGGCCTTTGTTTGTGCACCGTCTGCAATATGGCCAATGAGCTCAGACTCCGTAAATATGGCACAAGTCGCATTGAGATCTACTGGCGATTCATAATAACTTCCGAGCGTGTCTATATCCACTTCGAGCACCTGCGCCATGTTTTCCAAGTACCGCCCGCAGGATGCTGCACATTTATCATTCAGGTTCAGGTCTGTCATGATTCCCTTTTCAACCTTGGCGACCTTAACGTCCTGACCGCCTACATCCAGTAATGTGAAATCCTTCAGACCTGACTGATATACTGCACCGTAAACATGGGCCTTGACCTCATTTATCTGAACAAAACTGTTAAGATCCGTATTGTTGCGCCCGTAGCCCGTGGAAACCCCTAAGTCAAATGATTCAATTCCAAGACTTTTTGTATCGACAGTCAGTCCTCCATTATTAACACAGTGCTCCCTGTAGAACTGCATGGTGCTTATTTTCTTTCTAAGGACAACACGACCTGAATCCAAAAGCATAATTTTGACTTCACGGCTTCCCATATCAATGCCTAAAATCCGCATGTCTCAAACTCCTTTTTGTCCCTAATCATGTCGACAAAGGCTTCAAGACGAAGTCGAGTCCTTGCATCGAGCACGTTTAACCGGTCTCCTTCAATTTGAAGCACCGGAATATCCAGTTCTGACTTAATGACAATATCCTCCGCTGCCTTGTGGCAAAACGCCTGGGTATAGTGAATAATGGCATCCAGCCTGCGATTCTGAACCTCTTCCTTGATTTCACCAATACGCGTTGTCAGATCATAAGGATAGGTATAGTCAAGGTACTGATTTGACACGTTTTGAGACAGCTTCCAGCGCGGGAACATAAACTCACGCTGGACTTCATTGTAGACAACACGCGCGCCTTGACTCTCAAGGAAATCATATAGGTCACCCTGCATTGGCGGTACCCCTATATAGCCCAGACGTACATCCTGATTCATTGGCGGTCTCTTGCCGATTTCATCGATTTTTTCTTCAAGCATGGTCTGAAAAGCATTGGGACTTCCCATGAAATCACTGAAGCTTACAAGGAAGAGATGGTTTTCAAAACCCGTCGCCTGATTGCTTTCATAGGTCAGTGCATCAAGCTTGCATCCCAGTTCACGCACACGGCCAAGCGCCTGTCTGCACGCTTCAACCGCTTTATCGTCGACGCCGAACAGGCTTTGAAGGGACTCGATTTCCTTCTGCATCTGATTGAGGTTTTTCGAGTGGCTGAATCCAAACGGAATCATCTCAACCCCTCTTCGTTCAAGAACTTCAAGCAGGACCTTCGTGTTGGAGCAGTCCCCCTCTACAACACCAATCAGGGTGTCGATCTCATGTTCAAGCACTGCGCCGTATATGCCTTTGATCCAGGCACACATACTCTTTGGAAAGCCATCCCGTTCTGCTCTTTCAATATATGTGTCATACTTTTCTGATGTTATAAAAAGATTGTTCATGTCAACAGGTGTACAGCCTGCCGCGTAGAGTATCTCAGACGGCACGGTCGTTGTAATGCCCACTCTGCTGTATTTCTGATGTTTCATTTGGCACCTCCCATGGTGCCTGCCTCTAAGGGTCATGCGTCATGCAATTCTTAGACAAAATAAAAAAAGTGCAGGGATGATATTCCTATCATCTCTGCACTCATAAGCCCACAACAAAAAACGCGAGCCCGTCAGCCCACGCAAAAAATCCACCCAGTCGGGTAGAATCTCCTTTTCGGATATTGGCCTAGTTTTGTTTAGAGACAGGAGGTTTACGAACTGTCTGGGCAAAGCCCATTCTATTGAATTAACAAACAGATTATAGCACACACCGTCACTTTGTGCAAATACACCTACAATCCATTCGTCAAAACAAGGGTTACAGCCTCCTCAACCACTCATTTACACCAGGCTTCAGACCACTTTCAGCTCACTTCCACAGGGTAAGTCCTTCCTGTCCATCAAGATAGCTGAAGAGCCACTGTCTTCTTGCAGCAGCCTTTCTGGATACCACATCATCGGTATAGGACAGACTCATGGTTCTGATATTCTTTGTCAGATAGACTTCTTTCAAAATATTTATGCGTGCCTTATAGGTAGTCTCCCCAACCCTGTTTCCAGAAAAATTTTCCCAGAGTATGGCGTCAATCATATTCCTGTCAAGCAGGGGCAAATATTCGAATCCCCTGTTCTGAATCAAAATACTCTTTGGCCAAATGTCCTTTATGGAACTGATGACCTCATAGTAACCAAGCGCCTGCTGAATACGGTCTGTCTCATGCTCCAGAAGATTGATGCTGTCCAGGGTATCAAAAAAAACACCATCCATGTTCAGGCGCATAATCCTTTCCTCTAGGGTTTCAATCAAGGCCTCTTGAAAATGTGTCTCTGTGAGATCGCCAAGCTGATTCTTCCCGTTGGTCATCTGAAGACCAGAAGCCATCAGGTAGTCTCCCGCAGTCAATCTGTCAATCAATTCATTGTCCCATGAGCCGACTTCAGAAACACTCAAATATCCAATAACAGTGACGCCTGCATCATGGAGTTCCTCTACCATGGCCGCATCAAAAAAAAGTGCCTCTACGACAACCATATCGTATGCCTTCATCTTACTCAGTATGTCTTCATCCACATCGCCGTAATATATTCTGAATGAGTCAATTTTCTGCAGTGGCGAGCTGTAAAAATAAAAGTACATAGCTACCGATAAAATCAGCAGAATGGCTATGAGTATTTTCATTTTCATTTCCTCGCCCCACTTCCACGCCGGTTGGAAAACTGGACAGGCGCTTGTCACCCGCCCAGTTCAACACACTGCATATGTAGCCTAGAATACCATTTTTTCTACTGCAATATCTTCAATGGCCTTGAGTTCCTTTTCAAGTGCCTCGACCTCATCATCTTTGCCGCCGATGAACTCAAGGATAATTAAGCCTTTTGAGCTGCATAGATTACCTGCTTCATGAAGCCCCAATCTTGTTTTAATGATGCAGCCATGCTTCGTCAAAAGCTCCTGTACCTTAACCGCATCCGCTTCCCTGTCTCCAATTTGAATCCCCATGATTACTCTTTTCATTTGTAAACCTCCCTATTTTATAGTCGTATCTTTAGAACGCTTATGAAGATACATATTTTGATCAGCTCGGCGTACCAGTTCATCCGGCGTCATACTTGAGTTCGGACTGTATCGTGATAAGCCATAGCTGAAATCCGCCTTCCATTCAAACGGTCCCGACCGGTTGATTTCATCCAGCCAGTTCAGAGACCTGCTCAGAATATCATTGACCTTTTCGCCTTCACAATTTGGAAAAATAATAAAGAATTCATCCCCACCAATTCGAACCAGACTGTCCGCTTCACGGACATACTTCTTCAAGGCTTCTGCAATGAGCTTAATCAGTCGGTCACCGTCGTCGTGTCCATATAGGTCATTTACAGATTTCAACCCATCGATATCGACAAAGGAAATAGTTAAGGCCGCATCATTCCTGTCAGCCATAGCCATTTGATTGATAAGGACCTCCGTCCCTGCCCACCGATTGAGAAATCCAGTCAGTCCGTCCCGGGTGGCCTGTTCCCTGAGTTCGTTTTGTGTACTTCTGTACTTACGATATACATACCCAAGTATCATAGCCGCAATGCCATTAATCAGAAAAACTACAAGAATAACACTTTCAAACTCCTTCTGGGCCCCCATGCGTATGGCGTCGAATGGATGACCGGACAGCGAAGAGACGCCCAGTATGTTCCTAAGGGGCACACCCGATTCATCCATCCAGATGATTTTGGAAACACCATAGGGCATTTCCTCAAGACATGGCAGACAGGACCATACAAGAATGCTCTTATCTGAACGCAGAACATGGGTCTCGCCAAAATGCAAACAGGATTCATCTGATGGATGGTTCATTTCACATTCTTCAAACGCCTGCTCTACGCTTTCGAAGAGCGTGCTGTTTGTTGTTTCGACACGCACATGGTAGTGGAAGCTATTCTCTACGCTTTCCTTCAGATCATAGAAATCACCGAGCTCGATGGAGAGATAAATGACACTTTTCAAATCACTCGAAAGAATATACAAACCGACATGACCGCTTTTCATGAACTCCACAAGAACGGATTTTTCATCACTTCCGATTTCAAGAAGGTCCAGCTTTTCTTTGGTAAATGTCCCTTTTGTATCATCCAGCAAAACTGCATGCGTCTTATTTTCAATGTTCATCATCACATTTCCATCAAGGCTGAACACCATAAGTTTTTCATACTTGTCCTTAAAGGAGAGCATGTCTGAAAGAGCCTCTTCAGAAAGATGGCTCACATCCACGTGTGTTCCTTCCTTTGTGCTCTTATTGGTCGCGTACCAAGACAAGTCACCGACTGCCTGATTTATTTCATGGCGTACAGTTCTTGTAATCAGTTCACTTTGTGATTTCATCAATTCTACTTCCATGTCATATTTGCGGTCAATATTTGTACAATAGTTATAAAAAATAATGATGAATGATATGATCCAAAATGCGGCTAAAAGTATGAATCCTTCTCTCGCAAAGTTTCTGCTGGCTTTCTTGGGCATACGCACACACCCCTCACAGCTTAAAGAATCCTATCCTGTTACAGGAAATACCTGGTCTCTTTTTTCATACCCGCAATTGTTCGATTTATGAAAAATTATCAAAAACTTTGCCAGAGTATTTAAGCTTCTATTTTGGGGTATTTATATGAACAAGGAGGCGGTTGGATGGGAACACGAAAACATGACACTTGCCAAATGCATGACAAAAGTCGAGGCATGGTCAGAGAAAAATCAAGGACACGTTTCATGGAGGAAAAAAAGGAAATGGAGCATGAGTTGACGCATCACAGAGAGCAGGTTGTAAAGCTTCTCAATGATGACTTCGCACATTTTCAGACTTCAAGATATCGTGGTCAATACGTTGTCAAATTCCAGCATCCAGATAATAAGAGAATCGAGAAACTGACTTTCCATTTTGAGCCGAATTACAAACAGCTGGAAGAACTCTGGACTGAATCAACACAGCACTGACATCCTAACTCAGACACAAAAATAAAGCCACACGGTATGGATCCGTGTGGCTTCTCCTTGTTTAAAAGCTATAAGAAATTGTCTAGTCCTTTACGCTGCTTTACGCAGTTCTTCAGACTGAACTGTTTTCATTTTCATCATAAATACGACGAATGCTGCTGCGGCTGTTACAATACCCACCGGAATACCAATGCTCTCGCCAAAGCCCAGACCCTCAGGTGCAACAACAATGTAGGCTGTAATAACTGCTGTCATGAAGGTTGCAGGTATTGTTGCAATCCAGTGCAGCTTATTGTGACGTACCAGATAAACAGCACTTGTCCAAAGTACAATTGTTGCCAGTGTCTGGTTTGACCAAGCGAAGTATCTCCAGATGATTGTAAAATCAATGAAGCAAAGTGCTACACCAATGGCAAACAGTGGAAGTGCAATAATGAAACGTGACGCGATGGACTCCTGCTTCATATTCAGAGCGTCGGCAATCGCAAGGCGTGCGCTTCTGAAAGCTGTATCACCAGATGTGATTGGCGCCGCAACAACACCAAGAACTGCCAGAATACCACCTACAGTACCCATCAGTGTTGAAGAGATGTCATTGACTACAACGGCCGCCGCACCTGCACCAGCAAGTCCTTGTGTACCGCCGTAGAAGCTCATTGCTGCAGCTGCCCAAATAAGTGCGATAACGCCTTCGGCAATCATCGACCCGTAGAATACGCGTCTGCCTTCTTTTTCATTGCCAATACATCTTGCCATAATTGGAGACTGTGTCGCATGGAAGCCGCTGATTGCGCCACATGCTATGGTGATGAAAAGATATGGAAAGACGGATTTTGCGCTTGGATGCATATTTGTAAAGCTGATTTCAGGAATTGTATAGCCTTGTGTCATAATGCCCCACATGATGCCAACACCCATAATCAGAAGCGCTGCACCAAATATCGGATATACTTTTCCAATAACCTTGTCAACAGGCATAACCGTTGCAATCAGGTAGTAAATGATGATTGCTGCCAGGAATACAAATTTGTTGATTCCAGTCATGCTTTGCAATAGACCCGCAGGTCCATTGATGAACACCACGCCTACAAGCACCAGCAGTACCACTGAAAACAGACGCATGACATTTTTGGCTGTCATGCCAAGGTATTCACCGACGATTTCTGCAATAGTCGCCCCGCCGTGTCTGATAGACAGCATACCGGCAAAGTAGTCATGTGTCGCCCCTGCAAATATGGACCCTAGAACGATCCACAGAAAAGCGATTGATCCCCAAAGAGCACCTGCTATGGCACCGAAGATTGGACCCAGACCTGCAATGTTCAGAAACTGAATCAGAAACACACGTTTCCAGTCCATTTCTACGAAATCTACTCCGTCATTTTGTGTGATTGCCGGTGTCTTTCTGCTTTCGTCAGCACCGAAAATCTTCTCTACGAACTTGCCGTAAATAACGTACCCCAGTATTAGTGCCGCAATTGATAAAAGAAATGATATCATGTTTTAACTCCCTCCCATTAATAAGTCGGGTACATGATATCAAAAACGTTTTCCTATTCAGTTCGATTGGGACGAAGTATCGTCTTTCAAATATGAATTGCACAATAATGCACATAAAATACACAAAATTGCCCTCACATTTTCATCTGAGATTTCACCTTGCAGGATTATATGTTCAGCCTCTTTTTGAAGGCTTTTACATTACTTCTGCTGACTGGAATTTCTTCCTTGCTGCCTTCCACCTGTATCATCAGTGTATGGTTGAAATAAGGGCTGACCTCCTTAACCTTCTCAAGATTCACAATATAGGCACGATGGCTCTTGAAGAAGACATTCGATGGCAGTTTTTCCTCAATTTTCGTCAGACTTTCTGTCATATGATAGATTTTTTCAGGGGTATAGACAAATACAGTACTTTCCTCAACCTTGCAGAAAAGGATATCTTCCACGTTTATGAAGACAATCCGATCTTCCAGCGTAATTGGAAGCTTGCTCACCAAATCCTGGGTTTCAGAATCGGCTTCACTGCGCTTTTTTATGGAATCCCGCACCTTGCATAGAGATTTTTGCACACGGGATGCCTCGTAGGGCTTGAGAACATAATCCACTGCGTCCTGATTAAAGGCTTCCAGCGCATGCTCCTCATAAGCAGTTGCAAAAATAATCTGCGAATTGACCGCTAGGCCGCTTATGGCCTCAGCCAACTTCATGCCACTCATCTGCGGCATATTGATATCCAAAAAAACAGCATCCGGCTTATGGGTCTGTATAAAGAGCAGACCTTCCACTGAATCTGTAAATTTGCCGATGACCTCTGCCATACCCGATTCTTCAATAATATATGCCAGCTCGCTGAGCGCAGGCATTTCGTCATCAATTAGAACAACCTTAAGCATCATATCCCCCCAGATATCGGTATTGAAAAATAGACGCGCGTCCCCTTGTCAGGCTCACTTTCAATATACAAGTTCGCATGATAGAGACTTCTCAGCCTGTCACGCACATTACTGATTCCTATGCCACTCGCGTCGGCTAAATTGTCCAGTGTCTCCTTGGACATGCCAATACCATCGTCAACCACGTTGAAGTGGACTTTTTCCTCATCCTTATGAATGCTAATTTTTACAGTACCAGAGCCGTGTTTGTTGCGGATGCCGTGGCGTACTGCATTTTCTACAATTGGCTGTAAAATAAGTGGTGGCACATCCATACTGATTTCAGCATCAATGTCATACTCAATATGCAGCTTGTCTGGGAATCTGGCTTTTTCAATGCGCAAAAAGGCCTCTATGACGCGCAGCTCTTCAATGAGCGGAATCTGTGTGGCACTCTCCTTAAAGCCGCTTCGCAGGATGACACTAAGCTCCTGGAGCAACCGTCTTGCCTCATCAGAATCTGTACGAATAAGTGACATGATCGTGTTGAGGGAGTTGAACAGGAAGTGGGGCTTGATCTGCGCTCTGAGTGCCTTCAGCTCCGCTTCCTCACGCAGGGACCTTTGGTGCTCTAGAATACTCAGCTCCAACTGGGTTGTAAACAGGTTTGCAAGACCCTTTACAAGTTCCTGGTCCGATTTTGAAATTGAATTTTTCTTATCCTTGTAGATTTTCAGACAACCGGTAACACGGTCATACATATTCAGCGGTGCAACAATAACTGAGCTTACGACATCCTTTTCTTTGAAGATATCAGCATGTCGCCCGCCAGAATTGACCTGCATCTTTCCAGAGTGCAAGCAGCGGTGCGTGATTTCAGTACTGATGGGTGTTCCAGCCCGCTCCTGATTCACGTCTTCTCCAACCAGTGCAAGCACGTTCTTTTCATCGGTGATTGCCACCGCTTTAAAGCCCGTGATTTCACATATGATGTTGCAAGCGGCGCTTGCAGATTCCTGATTGAGTCCTTTTTTAAAGTAAGGCATGGTTCGATTTGCGATATCAAGTGCCATCTGGGCCTTGAGGGCCGCAGCTGCGTCATTTTCATTGTAAATCTGCTGGACAATCAGCAGGAATATGGCAATGCCCAGTGCATTGAGAAAAGTCATTGGCAGGAATATGAGCCGTACCAGCGCCAGTGCCTGGTCAAAAGGTCTGGCTATAAGCAGAATTATGAGCATTTGAAGCACTTCAACCGAAAGGCCCAGAATGAATCCCATCAACCAGCGGTTTCCACTTTGCTCAAATCGTTTTTTTGATATGCCGCCCAGCACACCGCCCAAAAAGGTGGATATGCCACAGGCAACTGCTGTAAGTTCTCCGCCATGTACAAAAAATGTACGATGAAGTCCTGCTATCACCCCACTCAGGGCACCGACGACGGGGCCGCCAAGGAGGCCCGAAAGAACAATCGGTATGGTCCTTGAATTGGCAATACCACCGCCGACCGGTGTTCCAAGCAGGGTCATGGCTATGCCCATGAAACCCCACATAAACGCAAAGAATACGCTTTCCGGCAGTGTGCTCTTATCTTTCGTCAGATAGTTTTTAAACAGGACTGTCTTAGAAATGAAAAATGCAAATGTGACAATGAGCCCCAGTCGCTCCATTAGATCTATAAACAGTATTGTAATCATTATTTACTCCCCTAAAATTTTCTCTTCATATATATTATTATAGCACCGCATAATTGCCATGGAATATCTTCCACCCCTAAAAGCAGCAAAACCGCCCCAAATACATCTGAGGCGGTCTAAAAGACTTAAATAAGATTCTTAACAAACTTACATGGCTTGTCTTACATATGCTTCAATATCCAGGACAAATTCAAAGGCGTCCAGCTCATCCTCTGGTATCTCAATACCGAACTCATCTTCGATGGCGCCTATGATCTCCATCAGATCATCTTCACCCAAATTGAGGTCATCAACGATGGACAAATCAGATGCCACTTCATCGGCCTCATCATATCCAACAAATTCTGCAATAATTTCTCTTATAAAATTCAATGCCATATTTTCCTCCCACATGTGAACATGAATTTTTTTCTTTTCATTTATGTAATTTGAATATAATAGGTTTCAATCAAAAAATCAATAACTTTTTACGTAAAAGACGTCTCCTTTTTTACAAAGAAGACGTCCCACTATTCGCAAAATATGCATTCAAAATGCAACTTCCTTTTCAAAACTTGCATTTACATGTCCACGACCACTTGTTTTCTGTTCTTATAGTAGACCACTGTCAGTCCAGCCTGAGCTGCCATTTCCATAGCCAGGTCAAAGTGATTTGCTATGGCCGCTTCCACATGGCTGTCTGAACCAATGGTCACCGTTTTGCCGCCGAGTTCTGCAAAGCGTCTGTATATCTTTAAGAGCTCAGCACGGGCTGTGTCATCCGCAATTCTGCGTGTGCTGATTTCCATAGACTTGTCCTGTCTGGCAAGCTCCTCGAGAACCCGGTCGATTTTACCACGGAACTGGTCATAATATATTTCAGGATCTTCATAAGGACTGTACCGTGCAATATAATCAATATGTGCCAGGGCGTCAAAGTAGGTATTGCCCTGAATGCCCTTCAGCATGGAATCAAAGTACTCTCCATAGGCGGCGTCTTTACTCAGGCCTTCATAATAGGCATGGTCATAGTATTCATATGGGGTTTCCATATCATACGGGGCGTGTGTTGACCCTAATACAAAATCAAAATCGTTCTCAAGAGCAATACGCGTGTTCTCTTCTATGGCTTCCACACGCAGGCCCATTTCAATACCCAGCAGGACCTTGTCTGATCTCAGGGATTCATAATCATTAAAAAACGTCTTCACATCAAAGGTAAAATCATTTCCTCTAAACGGATTGATGTCCATATGATCCGTAATGACAATCCCTACATCCAGAGCTTTCGCTTTCTCAATTCCCTTTTCTATGGGCATGTCGCAATCACAAGACACACTTGTATGCACATGTGAATCAAACATTTTCATCACCTCCAACAAGACTATAGGGTTGATTATAACACTATGGTCCAGTATTTACATCACATTTTGAATTTTGCCAGTCCTGTCAGCAGGAAAATACAGCCTAATTCTTCACGCCTTCATGCCTGCAAGGCCTTTGAAAACTGCCACGGCTCTTTCAATGCAGTCATCTGGAAAATCGTAGAGGTGGGTATGTATTGGCGGATAATCCATTCCGTTTCCTATATAGAATATGGCACCGCTGGTTTCTTTCAAATAATAGCCAAAATCCTCGGAGGCTCTGAAACCTTCCTGCATTTCCACAAGTCTGATTCCCTGAGCTTTACATACCGCTCTGATCTTGTCTGAGCTGTCTTTATGATTTGAAGTCTCAGGAAACGCATCGGTGCAGGTAATGTCGAGCGATATGCCCTGGTCTTTGCACAGGTCGTGTGCATATTCAGAAATTGCATTTTCCAGTCTGTCCATTTCATCCTCATACTGTGCACGGATTGTAAGTCTTAAAACACCCGTGCTTGCCGAGACGCCAAAGGCCTTCTCACCGACATCAATCTGAATGACCGTACAGAGCACAAGACCTCTGTTCCTTTCCGGCTGGCACCAGGCGGGAATTTTCCCAATGATTTCTGCAATGGCAAAAGCGGGGTTTATGCCAAGCTCCGGCTGACTTGCGTGACTTGGCTTTCCTTTCATGTAAAGACTCATGCCCTTAGATGCAAAATGGCTGGTGCCGTCGATGACATATACTGCGTTTTTCTCCATGCCGCTCATATTGTGGAAGGCAAAAATCGCATCGATTTTCCGCTCTTTCATCAGACTGGCGCATACCTTGGCGCCGTCACCGGTCTCCTCGGCATGCTGGAATATGAAAAACACATCGTTGTCACACCCTTTTTCATCGACTTCAAGGGCAAAACAGGCAAGGGCTGCAGCATGTCCATCATGTCCGCATTTATGTGAAACACCTGGATTTATTGACGCATGGGGGATTTCAAGGGTCTCGTCCATTCTTATGGCGTCAATATCCGCTCTGAAAGCCAGTTTGCCATTTGGACGTTCAGCTGTGTACACGGCATAGAACCAAGCGCCCCTGTCTACGATTTCGAGCTGCGTATGCGCCTTTAAAAACGCCATAAGTCTGGCTTTTGTCCAGGTCTCTTCATTAGAAACTTCCGGGTTTTTATGCAGGTCCCGTCTCAGCTCAACGGCTTTACTTATGTTCAGACTGTTCATTTTCAACACTCCAATCCTTAAACCACATGATGCTTGTATCAATCTTCTTCCCTCAATAATACTACAAAGGACCTTTGCTGCAATAAAAAAAGAGTACCCACTAGCACTCTTTTTTACAAATAGCGGAAATATTTCCGGTCTTCTTCCTGTACATGGTCTTGAATAACTGTCGTGAGCAGGAACTTGAACAGCTCTATAGAGGATATTTCTTCACGGACTGCGCGCTGATAGATGTTCTGTGTCTCCTCTACGATTTCTGCGTGGATGCGCTCATGCTTATCGACTTCAGGATACCCATAATTTCGAATAATAGCAATTTCATGGTCAAAATGATCTTCAATCTCTATGAGAAACGCCTCAATTTCACGCAACGTTTCGTTATAGTGACTTTTCTTCAAAGAATTTTCAATGATTGCATTACAGCGGTCAAGTAGTCTCCGATGTTCCCTGTCTATAACTGCATTGCTGCTGTTCCAGACATTGTTCCACGATACTTTGACAAGAACACTCTTATCCGTTTTATGGTCATTGACAGTAACACGGTTTTTACCCGTATTTTTTGAGGCATAGAGGGCCTTGTCCGTTCTCGAGAACCATGATTCCTGGTATTCACAGCACTGCCACTGGGAGCATCCGACACTGGCCGTCACATCGTAATTGAGACATATTGGAAGCGTCTCAATTTGACTGCGGATACGTTCAGCTACATATTCAACACCCTTTAGGTCCGTGTGCGGCAGCAGCAATATAAACTCATCGCCACCCCATCTGGAGAATACGTCTTCAGTCCGTATGACATCTTTTACCGCTTCGACAACTTCAAGAAGCACATTGTCCCCAGCTGAATGACCATAGGTGTCATTCACATTCTTAAAATGGTCAAGATCAAAATAAATCATGGATAATGGATATTTATGGCGCTCGGCCTGATGAAACTCCTCTTGCACTCGCAGGTTGAAGTACTCCCTCGTATAAATATTGGTAAAAGGATCATGCACATATTTCTTTTCCAGTTCAAGTTTATCGCTTAAGATAAGATCGAACTCCACAATCCAGCCATATGCATATCGGGACACACCCGCTGAAAGCAATACGAGTACCAAATAGACAATGACAAGCATCGGAACCTGATTTTCCCATCCGCCTTTTGGCGCTGTATAGATATCCCAGCCCCCCAGCTCATCATTTAGCATGTATGTCATGGGGTTTTCCCTGAGCAGATCTGGCGAACCATAGATGACACTATTAATGTCATCTGGCTGGGTTATGAAATAGGAAACATTAAATCGAGAGGCATAATCATCAATAAATTCAAATGCCTTTTCTGCCTTAAGGACAATACTGACCATACCCCAATACTGCCCATTTTTAATGAGCGGCATGCGAATAATAAACCCAATGCCTCCCTGTATGAGATTAACAGGCCCCTGAAAAAGCGTCTCGTGGTTTTCTTTTACCCTTTGAATCGCCTGAGCCTGCTCGGGCACCTTTGACAGGTCCACACCAATGGCCTCTTCATTGCCTTCGAGGGGATATGCCCACTCAATGGTGGTATCCCGAAAGACCGTTACGTTGCGCACATCATCCATATTGTCCTTGAGCAGGAAATCCAGATAGGTATAAATCTCCTCATCACTATAAGTCTCATGCATTTGCATGTAAGCCGTAAAACCCGCAAGCTGACTGATGTTCTGATTTGTGAAATCTTGTATTTCGTCAACCAGATTATGATAAGCAAGGGCGACCTCATAACGCTCCCGCTCCTGCTCCTGCTTCAAATAATTGAAAACGAACGCGGATATCAAAAGGACAAGAATGATGAAGATGACTATGGCAAAAGCAAAAGCGATTCTTTTTCGGTTCTTGTATGCACTCAGATAAATCATAAATTGCCTCCAGTACATGCTTCCCGCCTCAATAAGACGTGAACTGCATAGTGTACTCTTTTTATACCCATTTGAACAGGAATATGACAGGCAACTCCTTTATTCGTCTAATGATTTCTAAAGCCTAGTGGTCTGACTTTAATCCAGCGCCACATAAAGGCAGGAGGACATCCTTTAAAGACCCCTTATGCTCTACATAATCAAGATATGCCGCATAGGTTGCCGCAGTCGTGTGCTCGCAATAAATCCCCCTCAGAGCCAGCTTTTCCCTTGCTTGCATAATACCATCCTCCGGCGCTGTTATGACTTCGATACCGTATTTATATATGTGGTCCAGTATTTCTTCACCACGCATGGGTTGGCCTATGGCAATCCCTTCAGCCAGCGATGGCGTCGGCTTAATTCTTGCTGGGACTTTGCTGGAGGTCTGTGCTGCCTGATATATTGGATCGCAGTTTGCGCTTTGAACGGCGATAATCTGTGGTATTTTGCTTAGGAGACCACTGTTTACCAGGTCTTCAAGCCCCTTCACAATACCCAGAAAAAGCGTTCCGTTTCCAAGTGGTACAAAAATATTTTCTGGAACCCTGCCAAGCTGTTCATATATCTCATAAACGTAGGTTTTTGTTCCCTCATAGAAGAATGGATTAAAGACATGGCTGGCATAATAAACACCTTCGACATCGACTTTGTCTCTACACACGTCAGCGCAGTGGTCCCGCGACCCGGAAACAATGTTGATTTTCGCACCATGGGCCTTAATCATATCTATTTTCTTTGGGGACGTTCCCTCTGGAACAAAGATTTCACAGGCTATGTCAGCTTTGGCACAATAAGCCGCCACACTGTTTCCAGCATTGCCGCTACTGTCCTGAACCACAGATGACACCCCGATTGACTTGCAGTGGGCTATGAGCATTGCCGCGCCTCGGTCTTTGAAGGACAGGGTGGGCATCATGTAATCCATTTTGACCATGACCTGGTCATCGAGGGAAATAATCGGCGTCATACCTTCCCCAAGGGTCACCTCTTTCCAATCGTCAACTGCAAGCGGCAAAAATGCCCTATATCTGAACAGACCCCAAGTGCTTGTGTCTATCAGCGTCTTATCAAATACAGGTGGTTTAAAGTCCAGCTTCCATAGACCACCACAGTCACATTTTGCTTTTGCCGTGTTCACCGATTCTTCAGTATTACATTTTGAGCATACATATTTCATTCCGCCAACTCCTACTCTATCCGTATTTAATGCCTAACGACATGAAGCGATCGCTTCTATTTCAACTTTGAACCCGTAATGCAGTTTGTCCACCGCAATGATAGACCGTGCTGGAGTATGCGCTCCAAAAAACTCAGCGTATACTTTGTCCACATTCGCCCACTGGTCCAGATCCGTAATGAAAACACCCACCTTGAGCACATTATTTCTGCTACTGCCGGCCTGATTCAAAATCAAATCGATATTGTTCAAAATCTGCTTTGTCTCTTCAACCATGGTCCCAAACTTCTTCTCGCCAGTTTGAGAATCGAAGGAAAGCTGCCCGGAAATGTATATTCTGTTTTCATCAATTGTGGCAAGTGCATAATGACCGTTGGCCTTCAAATTACCCGCTTCCTTAATAAGCTTCATCTGCTTCCTCCCCCTAATTTCAAGCCTCAGTGCCAGCTGGCAGCACGGCTTACGATGACTTTCATGCTGTAATTTTATATATTTTTTTATATGTAGTCAAATTTTTTATATAATTTTTTATATAAGTTTGACCTATTCCCCCTTGTTTTCTGGTATTTAAATTACTTTCCCCCTATGATACTATGAATACATATAATATTTTATAAGGAGTTTCATATGGATATTTCTAGAAAACTAAGACCATACATGGCCTTAGCTGATATGATTGCAGATTCATTTGCAAATAGATGCGAAGTCGTTATACATGACCTGTCATCACCTCAAAACTCCGTCGTTCATGTCTCGAACGGCGTTATCACCGACAGGCAAATCGGCCAGTCCTTCGATCACCTCATCAAGGAGGTCCTGCTGTCACGCAAGTTTAAGAATGATTACAACGCAAACTATACCTTCCAACTGGAGAATGGAAAAGTCATAAAATCCTCTACTGCCCTTATACGGGATGAAAACGACGAGGTCATAGGTGCCTTCTGCATTAACTTTGAAATTGACGAACTGACAAAAATGCAGGCATTTCTAAATGACTTCCTGCCTGGTCTGGCCAGTGCTGACGACGCTGGTGAATCCGCCGCCATGGATTCTTATGAAAACGTGTCAGAAATCATCGACAGCCTCATAGACAAGACCATTGGCAACATAGATATTACCCAGCTCAAACGAAAAGACAACATCGAGCTATTGACCTTCATGCATGACAAGGGTATTTTCCTTGCCAAGGGGTCTATAGACAAAGTTGCAGCAAGACTGAGTATTTCTCCTGTAACGGTTTACGCCTACTTGGACGAAATCAAGAAAAAGAAAAAGCGCAAATAGCCACACTGGCATTTTGTTCAACACTGAAAGCTATTTAAAGATTTTTGCAGTAAAAAGGGTCCTTGAACAATTACAAGGACCCTTCTTTATTACAAAACATTAGTTTTTTAACCAAGAAGGTTATTTTACATCAAATCGATCTGCATTCATCACCTTGTTCCATGCAGACACAAAATCATTGATGAACTTCTCAAGCGCACCATCACTTGCGTACACCTCCGAAAAGGCTCTCAGCTGTGAGTTTGATCCAAATATCAAATCTACACGGGTCGCTAACCATTTTCTTTCCCCTGTTTTACGGTCAATGCCCTCATAGATGTCTCGTCCATCTTCTATTAACTGCCATTTTGTTCCCATATCCAAGACGTTGACAAAAAAGTCATTGCTTAAGACCCCAGGATCTTTTGTAAAAACCCCAAACGGTGCCTGTCCGTAATTTGTATTCAGAACACGCAGACCGCCAACCAAAGCTGTCATTTCAGACGCAGTCAGATTCAGCTGTTGTGCCTTGTCTATTAAGAGTTCTTCTGGTCGAACGACCGACTTATTGCTATGATAATTTCTAAAACCATCTGCCTTAGGTTCAAGTACGCCAAACGCATCTATATCCGTCTGTTCTTGCAAGGCATCGTTTCTCCCAGGTGTAAACGGAACTTCCAATTCAAAGCCAGCAGCTCTCGCTGCAGATTCAATTCCCACACAACCGCCCAGCACAATGAGATCGGCGAGGGATACCTTCATATTTCCATTCTGTGATGCGTTGAAGTTTTCTTGAACCGCTTCCAGCTTTCCAATATTTTTTTCAAGTTCTTCCGGCTGATTCACTGCCCAGTCCTTCTGAGGCGCAAGTCTGATTCGAGCTCCATTTGCACCGCCACGATAATCAGATCCTCTAAAGGTTGATGCAGATGCCCAAGCTGTAGAAACCAATTGAGAAACAGATAACCCAGATTTCAAAAGCATCTCTTTGAGTGCATTGACATTCTTCTGATCAATCAAGGCATAATCTACTTCAGGAATCGGATCTTGCCAGATTAATGCTTCTTTCGGCACTTCGGGGCCTAAATATCTCGTTCTAGGTCCCATATCACGATGCGTCAACTTGAACCAAGCTCTTGCAAAAGCATCGGCAAATGCTTCAGGATTTTCATGGTATCGCTTCGCAATGGGCTTATATACTGGGTCCATTCTAAGTGACAGATCCGCAGTTGTCATAATTGGCGGCTGTTTTCCTGTTCCCTGTGAGGTTGGAATATTATGTGCGTCAGGATCTGAGGGCACCCATTGCCAAGCACCGGCCGGACTTTTGACTAAATTCCAGTCGTAACCAAACAAAGTATCAAAATAGGCATTGTCCCATTTTGTCGGCGTCGCATTCCAAGGCCCTTCTATGCCACTCGTAATTGTGTCATCGCCTTTACCTGTGCCATATGCATTTTTCCAGCCAAGCCCCATCTCAGCTATATCAGCCGCTTCAGGTTCAGGACCAACATTTTCTGCACTTGCTGCACCATGACACTTGCCAAAAGTATGCCCACCCGCAACAAGAGCCACTGTTTCCTCATCGTCCATCGCCATACGGGCAAAGGTCTCTCTGACATCCTTTCCAGAAGCAACCGCATCGGGTACACCATTTGGCCCCTCTGGATTCACATAAATCAACCCCATCTGAACAGCCGCTAAAGGATTATCCAGCTCACGTTCCCCGCTATAGCGCTTATCGCCCAGCCACTCTGTCTCGTTACCCCAGTAAATGTCTTCCTCAGGCTCCCAAATATCTTCACGGCCACCAGCAAATCCGAAAGTCTTGAATCCCATTGACTCAAGCGCACAATTTCCTGCTAGAATCATCAAATCTGCCCACGAAATCTGCTTTCCGTATTTTTTCTTAACCGGCCATAAAAGTCGTCTTGCCTTATCGAGGTTCGCATTGTCCGGCCAGCTGTTAAGCGGTGCAAACCTTTGATTTCCAGTTCCTGCACCCCCCCCCGTCCATCCTGAACTCTATATGTACCCGCACTGTGCCATGCCATCCTGATGAACAGTCCGCCATAGTGCCCGTAGTCAGCAGGCCACCACTCCTGGGAGTCTGTCATCAAATCATAAAGATCCTGCTTCAATTGATTATAATCCAGTTTATTGAACTCTTCTGCGTAATTGAATCCATCATTCATTGGATTCACCTTTTCTGAGTTTTGATGGAGTATTTTCAAATTGAGTTGATTTGGCCACCAATCCTGATTCATGGTACCCTTAAAGCTCTTTTTACTGGTCGCACCCGTCACAGGACATTTACCTTCGCTCATATTATTTCTCCTCTCTCATACTAGACGATTTCATATTATTCATTCCCCACTGTGCAAACAATAACCATTCAAAACATTCCATCCATATATTCAAATTTGCCAAAATGTAGAAAGAGCGAACAGCCTCTTTACGAAGCATTTCGCTCTTATTTCCATTCCGTAAATATATTTTGATTCCATTTTAGTCTTTAAGAGACAACCTTTTTCTCATAACAGTTGAATCCAAAAGGTTTTTCCAGCATATTGATTTCTCCTACAAAACGATAGTTCAGCTTGGAAAACAGAGCATTCATGCCCTTGTTTTTTGAATAAGTGTCTGTTCGAATATAATCAATGTGCCCTTTCCTTGCCATGTTTTCTGCGTATGCAATCATTTCTCTGGCAATCCCCTGTCCCCTATGGTCACTTGAAACTGCCAGTCTATGAATGACCAGAAAGCTATGATTTGATGACCACATGAGTTTCTCGTACGCCTTGGGTTCAATCTGGTCTATGCATATGAAGCCCGTAACCTTGCCACCAGTATTTTCTTTGACATAGAGGTTTTTCAGTCGCACATCTTTGAGAAAATCATCACTTACGGGATAGGTTTCGTTCCACTGATGATTTCCTTCACGCTTCATATCTGCAACGACAAGGCCAACAATTTCCATGATTGCCTTAATATCCTCCTGATTCGCCAAACGGATCATCTTTCTTCCTCCCTATATTTCTTTTTATCATACCAATGGTCTTTCAAATTTGCGTTCATGCGTTCAATCAATTGATGCGCTGTTTCAATGTCTTCCTTGCTGAAATCTTTAAAGCAAATATCCAGTACTCTGTTCTCCTCCATGATAATCTCTTCGTAGATTTTCAGCGCCGCCCCTGTTGGGTACAATTCATTTCTTCGTGAATCGACCGCGCTTTTTTTCTTATAAACATAACCGCATTGAATCAGTTTCTGAACCGCCTTTGTGGATGTGGTCTTGTCCACCTTGAGCATAATGGACAGTTCCCTTAAGCTCAGGCCCTGATGCTCACATATGCGGGTTAAAAATATATACTGGTTCTTATGGAGCTTTAAATCGCTGTAATTCACATCATTGATTGCATTTACAGCTCTTGACAGGTTGCCAACCGCTCTTAGCATGGTGTGATTCAGATTCATTTTAACACGCCTCCTAATATAGTTGAAAGTTCAACTATATTTAAAATAGCACATTTTAGTTGAACTTTCAACCATATTGTCTGATATTTCATTTTTGCTCTCAATAAACAAAAAACAAATCCTTAAAACATTATTCACAGTTCTTTAAAACTTATTCTCTATACTGGAAATATAATCATAAACACAAACAACTTGGAGGTGCTTTGAATGCTTATGATTCCCAGAAAATTCTTTCTGAACAAGTTTGATGAATGGCAGTCAAACGGCTATAGCCTGATTGACTTTTCCAGATACACCGTAGATTTGTCGGAGATGCCTCTTTACTATCAAAACAGGTATGCTCAAATCCAGCGCACAATCGCCAAGAACTACTTTTTAAATCACTTGGTTTACCATGAACTTGCAAGGCTTGATTATGCAAACAATACATATTTCTTTAAACCCGATTTCATCAGAGGCGTGCTCAGTGACCAGCACCCTAGTCCATATTATCCAATGAACGACACAGGGGATTTGGGCATGCGCACGGAAATTACGCACTTTGCTTAATGAAAAAGAACAGAAAGGCTCAGTAATCGGCCTTTCTGTTCTTCATTTTTTCATATGTATTTCAAATCAAAGCAAGCACTTCCTCAGTTGATTTGACATCGGCATAAGCAAAATCCAGCGCTGCCATAAATGCTGCATGCACATACTCGGCTGGAATCTTCATCCCGCCAAAGGTCAAGTCCAGTGTTGCACACGCATCGTGGGCAACAAGGCATGTATAGCCAAAATCATATGCTGCTCTAGTCACTGCATCGACACACATATGACTCATGGCTCCGCAGACTACTACACTTTCAATTTCAGATGCTTCGAGCACTTCCTTCAAATTGGTATCTCTGAAGCTGTTGATCTGATGTTTGAGCACCACAGGCTCCCCGGGCATAGGCGCCACCTTTTCATGGATTTTTGCCCCTTCTGAGTCTGGTCTAAAAAAAGGCGCTTCACTAGAAATTGCTTCATGTCTCACATGAATGACCTGATCGCCTTTTTCTCTAAACTTGTCGAGAAGTCTCTTTGCATTATCAGCCGCTTCTGCTGTTCCCTTGAGTTCCCAGTCTCCACCTTTGAAATAGTCATTTTGTAAATCTATCAGAACCAGTGCAGTTTTTTTCATCAATACCCATCCTTTCATATGTTTGTTCCAAATCATTTCCATTGCCATAAACAAAAGTGCCTTACCAAGACACCAAACTGTTCTCATACATAATTATATTTAATAATGGCTTTGACATGAACAATCTCGTGAACCGGTTACAACCCAATTCATTGACATTTGAAAGACATTTGACCGTATTGATTTCAAGGTGAAAGCTGACCCAGCTACTTGATTTTGTTGAGCAGGATTGAAATACTGTAATTTCCATACAGCTGAAGCTCAGAAGTTATGCGGTCCAGCTCCTGATGAGATGTTGTTTCAATTTTCAAGTGATAGCAGGCATCTGATGCAACCTTGTAGGCTTCTGTAATCATAGGCTCAGCCTTAATCAGTTTCAAGAAGGACTTATGATCATGAGTCTTCATAAACATTTTAACATCGGCCTTTACCCTAATGCCCATGCCCTCCCGATTGACCTTGATTGTAAAGACCTCAATAACGCCATCATCCAGCAGTCTGTTGACCCTGTTTCCCACTGCCTGTCCGGTCATGCTTATAATACTGCCTATTTCCTTATATGACAGTCTGGAATTCGACTCTAAGAGACTTAAAATTTGCGCATCAACTTTATCCATATTTCCTCCACTTCTACAAGCTCGTTACACATATTATAACCAAGGCAAGCGAGAATGTTAACGCATAGGCGCTTTTTAACTGAATCAGAGCATAAAAAAATGAATGGACGAACCATAAAAACTTGCGCTTTGATGGGGTCCATTCATTTATATACTTTTTTGTCACTCAAGATTATTCTCAAAAACTAAACTTTATTATATTTGAGCGATCTTTATTATTACTGAACAAATATGCAAATAATTATATAGTTAGTTGAATCGATATGTAGGATTTTTCTTTCCTAGAAGGAATCCCTCTGTAACGTCTTATCAATCTTAGAGATTCGATCTTCAATGATTTGTACTATCACTTTGTCTTTTTTTGTGACCGCGAAGGGCAAATACCTCTTAGAACACATATCATTAAATTTATGTATAATTCTATCGTGTAACTTATCTCGTTCTAGTAGGTAGATTGCTTTCACACCGTTTTTGCTATAAAAATACACTCGCAGGTATAAATTAAACATTCTTGATATACTTGCATCATATAACGTCAACCACAGCCTATCCTTAGTATTACCTATCAATATATAATTCTTTTCTCCTTCAAACCAGTAGTAACCAATACCATCGGGTGTTCCCATAAACTTCCTACTGTTATCAATAAAATCGTCTATTGTTGTGGATTCTTCTTTGACTCTTTCACTAAATCGAAGGTTGAAATGATGTGTAATTTCGAGTTCATCTTTTATGTCTATCATATTAGCCATATGAGCCTCAACTTCATTACTTAATATAGATAAAAATATAAAGGCAACCCACAACAAAGTCATAGATAAACCTTTATACTTTCGGTCGGGACACTACCCCCAACCAAAACACTCACATATAACATCCAGTTAAAGGAGACTGGGTGTAAACTAATTTTCGCATATCCAAATTATACATTTTAATTCTTTTTTTGTCTATAATTTTAACCCTATAAAATTTCTTATAAGTGTTGTTAAATCAAATATTTAAGGCACTATTCAGAATTACACACTTTTAAGCAAGTGTATTAATTCAACAAAATACGGATAAAACTTACGTCTGTAATCAAGTGGCATTTGTTCAATATATATTGGCACACGGTTATTTATCCTAATTGTTCCATAATCGCTATCTATATTTATTTCATTTATATCGCTGATTGATATTCTATCCACGCTTGTACTTATTTTACCAGTATAATATAAATTTGTTGTAGTTAGAGTAAATCCCAAATCACTATTCCTCGTAAACCATGTATTATCATAATTATGAACAATATACTCAGAAGTACATTCCTTAAAAACACAATTCTTATTCGAAATCTTTCTTATAAACTCCGTTTGATTGATAAGCCTATTGCCAAAACCGTTTTGATATAAACACTTTTTAAGACTTACAAATGCTCTATTACTTTCATAAAATTGCATAATATTATTTACTATCGACTCCGAATAATCCCCTGAAATATCACCATGCTTTTCGATGATTTCGATAAGCATATTATTATAATAAATTATACGAAAATCTTTATTTTCTAACTGATCATAGATATCAACTAACTCTGAGGAATCCTTCCAATTATTATTATTAATATGCAATGAATCCAGCGTTTTTATGTTTTTTAATACATTTACGTGGATAATCCTATTATTTGAAACGTATAACTTTTTGAGTTTATTCAGATGAATAATTGGTTCTAAAGATACAATTTGATTTCCTATCAGTCCTAACGCCTCTATCAACTCTAAATCCTTAAATGAATTCAAATCAACTAAATAGTTTTGATTTAATGCAACTCTCCTTAATTTCTTTAGAGGTGCAATATAATCAATTTCTCTCAAGTTATTATTATTTAAATAAAGAACCACCAAATTCACTAAGTTACAAAGCCAATGAGAGTTGGCGATTTTATTATTACATAGATTTAAGTACACTAGATTGTTTAATTCACTTAAATGACTCACATCACTCAACACATGATTTTCCAATTCTAAATGAGATAAATTTACTAAGAATTGAAACCCTTCTATACTGGTTATTTTTTCACTACCATGTATTTTGCTTACACACAATTCCTCTGAATTTATCATTCTATACTTAAAGACATATTCGCCATCACTAAAATTGCAGATAATTTCTTCGAACTGCCAAAGATCGTCCTCTAGAACCTCATATTTTTCATTACCGTACAAAACATCAGAGATTTGTCTTTGTAATTGGAAATCCTCAAATTTCACAACAGGAAAACTAAAGTTTTTATCTGTTAAACTGAAATATTTCAAGGAATCAATTGATAAACCTTGTATAAGATCGGGATCAAGATATAGACAGTCTAAACTGGAGCATTCCTCTACATCTAGGCTATCTATTTTGTTCACTCTTAAATCCAAGTATTCTAAGCGAATTAAATGGTTAACTCCATTAATATCTTCAATGCTGTTATTGCTTAGGTTTACATATTTTAGATTTTCAAGTTCACCTGTGAACTCTACATCAACCAACTTATTGTAACTTACATCCAGCATCTCTAAGGTATCGATTGTGTTTACGCAATCAATTGCACTTATATTATTTGATGCTAATCTCAATTCTTTTAAGTTACTTAACCATGTCAAAGCATCAATATTAAAAATTCTCTCATTTTTGCATAAATCTATTATCTCAATATTACCCATTTCTGCCAAAGGGGATATATCCATAATATTGTTCTCTGGCAATATAAGTTCTTTCAAATTCTTGAATTGAATAAAATCTAGCAAGGTACTAATCTTGTGATTCGGCTCCCCACGATATTCGATACGTTCAATTTTTTCAATATCTTCAGGTAAAACTCCACGACCCTCAATACCTAACTTATCAATTAAATGTCTTTCAAGACATTTATCAGCAAAATCAATATATATGTCGCTATATTCTTTGATACCATTTGTCATAAGACGTGACTTGTTGTCACTTATAATATTTGTAACATCCAGTATACTTTCTTTTAATCGGATGTGATATCTTTCAATCGATTTCACAAGTTCTTCAACAAATTTCTGTTTTAATTCATCAACATCACTTGAATATGCAAAAAATCTGTTTCTTAAGTCTTTGAGTTCATAGTCAATGCTTGTTATTTCAGACCTGTCACTTAAAGTGCTCCCTTGGATACATGAGTATAAACGTTTTGCACCTTCATCAAGTATCTTTTTTAAATCCTTCTGATTAGCACGATTAACTGCATGTGCCTGTGATGCAAGGATAAAAACATTCCCAAAAGGCTCGACTCCGTTTGTTTGAGATTCATAGATTGGTAAATCATTAAGATTATCTTCAAAAAACTTAATTTCATTCCCACGCAGACCGCCATTGGCGACAGACATGTATACTGCAATATCAACATTTTTCACCATAGAAACTGCAATAGTATCATCTTGCTCTCTATCTCCTGTGTTATATCCCGGCAAATCAATCAAGTCACACTTATTTAGAATTTCTGAATCTAGAAAAATAATCGCTGAATCAAACTCTTCATCATCCATATTGTCATCTCTAGTTCCATACTCACTGAGCAAATCAATCTCACCGCACTGATAGAGCCAGTTTTTCATGTATCCATAATCAGAAATCTTATTTGGATTCCATATTTCTGAACCATTTTTAGAAGACCTTATAATGCAAACATTACCTTCTACAAATTCTGGCTTATCATTTATATGTTTGATATATACACTTATCGAAGTGGTTGGCGTGTAAAGTGCCTTCATAATTTTTTTTTCAATTAGTGTATTGATCAATGTGCTCTTCCCAGCATCTGATAAGCCAAAAAAAGCAACTCTAGGCTTTCTCAATCTTTGATCAACAACTGTTCTAAACTCTCTAAACATGTCATAATAATATCTATCATCTGTATTGGAAAGTAAATTCGATAAGGTCGTGTCAGTGCTTTTTTTTTGAAGTTTTTCTACTATTTCAACAATTGTCATGTCAGTAATTTTTGCTACTTTCTTTAGAAACTCTTCAGTAATTTGATCCGGATTTCTTTCCAAATTGTAAATAAAATCAACATCTATATCAAGCGCCTGAGCAAATTCAAACTCTGTATCATACTTTAAATGCTCTCTTAATCTCTTCAAATCAAACATATTAACCCCTTCTATATTACAAGCAAGAATGTGATATTATTTGCTAAACCAATCCAAGTCTACATTCTTCTGAGATATCAATACTCCTGCTGGACTTATATCATATGACTCCTCATACATTGCATAGAACACTGGCCCTCTAATAACTCTAAACACGCTTAGAACCAGTTTGCCCTCATTTTCCTCTATACTTACATGAACAGGAACAGATAAAAAGTAATCATCAATATTAAGTGGAATATCATTAATGCTATCCAGATTTACTTGTTCTTTTTTTAAGTCACTAATTTTATACTCTGAAATCTTCACATCACCTTCGTCATAGAAGTTGATGAAACTTCCTTGAATCTTTGATTCGATAAACGGAGTAAATGAATTCGGCATTTCCCATAATAATTCAACTCTATTTTCCCCTAAAATCCCCATTTTGCTTGTCTTGTAAGTATATATACTCGGATATGAGTTATTTGCCGTTCCATTGATGTATTGATTCAAATTAACGAATATGATTTTCTCTTCCTCAAGATTATAGAATTCTAGTTCCATTTCATACATTTTATATTCAGGATCGTTATAATCTTGCGCTACAAGATATTCCACATCATCAACACTAAGATAAACATCTCCAGACAAATCGCTTTTTCTGTTTTCCAGTACAATTTTTTCGTTTACACCATCATTGTCTAAGTCCACCCATTTAACAATTTTATTTTTTTCAGTTAGTTCTATTTCTTCTTCCAGATTATCATTATTGCCGTTCTGAACAAAAAATAGTCCACCTATAAATAAAGCAACTAATACCATGAGTATATTTCTATATTTTTTCAATATCATTTTCCTCCAAAATCAATCATCACTCGTCAAAAATATGGTCTATTTTCACTTGAAAGCATTTTAAGAAACTCCATAATACTTTCTGCTATCTTTTCTCCATTATTTGCCTCTACACCGTGAGGTGCCATATAGACAACATCATCTTCCAGCCATATTGGATCACTCTCATATGTTGCAAATACAAACCTATTCTCAGCAAAACTGTAATCCATCTGCAAGGCTTGCAGTTCATTCAAAGGATAAAACCTTACTGATGTTAAATCTTCGAAAGTTATGATTACATCAGTAAGATCAAACTCAGAGTATAGTTCTTTCAACTGCATATGAAAATTATCGGGAAGTGTTTTATTCACTTTTCCAAACGTGTTTCTCTTATCATTTTTTCAGCATAATCACGAAAAAAATCAAATTTCATTTTGCCTCCTAATAACTTGGCTGATATTCATAAATCACACGTTCAAATACTCTTTCAGCCTGTTGTCTTTCTGCTATTGTTTTAACGACTGTGAATGTGAACAGTGCAAGTCCTATCCCAATAGCAACTGCTGCACCCGCATAGCCACCAAAAGCATATTGTGCTACAATTGCTACCGCGAAGATGCCGGTTTGAAATTTCAGACTTGAAATAGCATACTTAAGAGAATCTTTACGGTTGTATCCCCATCGTCTGTTTTTGAAATACATTATGCCACCAGTTATCCCTAACGATATCAATCCACCCGCAGCGAGGTTTGCAACTGCAATCCAGTTTCTAGTAATTTCTACACCTAGAATGTTAATTAAACCTCTTTGGATAGCCCCTGATACAATTGGACCTGCTAATCTAATCCCTGAATATGTTGCCAATCCTATGGCTCCCATTCTCCAAGATGTCGAAAACCCTTCATTCAATGCTTCTTTAATATTTTCTTTTCTAAATCCGTTTTGAGCGAGAGAAAGCGTAAACCCTAAAGTGAATCCAACACCTGCACTTATTGCTATAGCAGTGCCTATACCTTTAAGTTCATTCATAAATACACGCTTCTGGTTTGCCCATTTCAGTCCTTGATTTCGATCTATCAAGTCACCACTGGTTTTATTATGTGCATTCCCCTTATGAAAATCCTCAATATGTTCTGCCCTATCCCTTGCAAAACGAATATTGTCTGGATTTGCCTGATGTTCTGGGTGATCAGCAACATTATTGGTATGATGACCTTCACTACCTCTAACCTTCCCAGTCTCCAGTATTTCAGTGCGCTGCTCTGCACTCCAGTTCGTCGTTCCCTTGTCACCCATTTCAATAAGTGCCTTCTCATACTTCCAAGCCAAGGAAACACCATTGCTTCGCTGTGAGTAATCACCAGCAGCAAAACTATCCACTTTGGATTGATAAGCGAGTCTTGTCTCATTTAACTCTTGAAATCTTGTTCCAAATTGTTCGTTCATACCAACCGTAGTTGATTTGGTAAGAAATGAAGCATGTGTATGAGCGCCAGCAGCCAAAAATCCACTTGCTGGTAATATCGATCTTTTCCATAAGCCGTTTGAATACATCATGGATCACCTCTATCCACACTTTTCAGTCGATATCGCAAGTTGTGTAAGTTCAAACTTTCCATCTTCACTCAGTTTATTAAAGATGTATGTGTAAACTTGATTAAAGTAAATCTGTGTTTCACCAAACAATCTGGACTGATCAAAATTTAAGAAGTGATTTTCAAGTAACCTCTTTAGGTTTGAAAACGTATTTTTGTATTTGCCTTCATCACCTTTAAACTGTTCATAAACGTACTTTATATCGTTTGTTACTTTTAGGTTGTAGTCTCTATCTTCTTCCCAGTTAAACTTCTCAATTTTTTCATTTACTAATTCTGAGTACTGATCTGTAAGGTTATAATAGAGTGTTTTTGAACTTTCATCTAAATAATTTTCATTCAGACTGTTTTCAAGTGTCTGAACCTCTTGAAGTCTTTTATAAAACTTATCTTTATCTGTAATCTTCATGATATATGATTGAAGTTCCACTAATTTGTCCAAAATCTTTCTGTTCAGTTGCTCTGCCTTCTGCATCTCTTTTTCAATGATTACACTCTGAACATCCTCGATATCACCTTGAATCTCACTAATTCTGTTGTAGTATGATTCAATGGATCGTATAGTGTCCTCATCCAAGTCTGTATTTTCAGAGTATACAATTAGTGCCGCTTGTGCTTCCTGAAGGCTTGCTTGTCTTGTGTGGATATCAATGTCCCATGAGGCTAGTCTACACTTGAACTCAAAGAACTCATTAAATATCTCAGTGTCCCCTTTTGACTTATTCAGCATATTCTTAATAACAACATCTGCCATGTATATATTGTTTTCATCAAATAGTTTCTTGAATAATTGTAGTGACATGTCGTCCTCCTATTCAATCCATTCCTCAAGCCTAGAACGGCATTCCAACGAAGAAATTATGAAGTTCTCTCGCCGCTTTAATTTCCTTTTGAATGGATTTCTCATTATAATTATTAACCATATTTTCCAAATCAGTTTTATATTTCTCATAGCCACTTTCCAATTGAGTAGAAGCGGCTTCAAAAGCAACAGATGTATCTCTCCAGTACTCAGTAATTGCATATTCGAACTTTGCAAAAACCTTATCATCTGAATAAGTCTTGATTATTTTTTTTGCAACACTAGTCTTCCAACTAACACCTAATAACGCAAAGACAGCCAGTGCTCCAATGGCTGCTAGTGCAATCCCTAAAACTACCGGCCCACCAATGGCTGCAACAGCCGCGGCTGCTCCTGCAGTACCACCTGATACTGATATTCCTATTGCAGATAAAAGACTAACTCCTTTCGCAACCAAAATATATGCTCCTAAATTGCCCATTGTAGATGCCCACACTGCTAAACCGCCAAAAGTAGCAAGACCTGCCAGACCACTTGCGAATACACGTTCTACATCAAAGGCTACATCAATATTTGTAGACTCAATATCAAAAATCTCTTTTACAAGCGAATCATAATTCTCGATATAAGCGTTTATCTCGTCATTTAAGACCATTGACTTTTCCTTGAGTACTTTCTGTAACCTCGCTTGTAACGTGCTCGTAAGGAAACCTCCTAGGAGTTCTGAGTCTTCTTTCTTTTTTGTGTATCCTTTCTCATCAATTATTTCAACAATAGAATCAACAGATATCAAGTTATCATATTGAATCGAAAACGCCTTCTTAGACTCTTTTTCCAGTTCATAAATTTTATCTTCAACAATCTTTTTAAGTTTGATACTTTCATTTTTTCTTTTCGGTTCTGCCTTATCAATTTCTTGAATGAGAATTTTATACTCCTCACGTTCCTCAATTATATTCTCGAATTTTCTTATTTCATTCTCTATTCGAACTTTATTGGAATTACAAATCTCATTTAGCGCTTTTTTAAATTTTGTACACAGTACCTCAGGATAACTCTCAACATATTCAATGAGGCTTTCTTCATAAGATTTTCTCAGTCCATCTATATCTTTAGTGTAAGTAAAGAATCTTGAACGGAGTGTTTCTAAAGAATAACTTAGACCTGTCATTTCAGAGCGATTCCCCCAAATTTCTTCTGGTACTTGAGAGTATAGACGCTTTGCCCCTTCATCCATTATTCGGTTTAGTTCTGCACGATTTCCTCTATGAATAACATGTGCCTGTGATGCTACAATATAGAGATTACTTAATGGGTTTCTGCCATTTGATTCATGTTCAACTGCTGGTAGCGTATTTAATACACTCTTCAGAAACTCGATGTCATTCCCTCTTAAGAACCCATTTGAGATGGACATATAAACCACAACATCAGCATACGCTCTAGCCTTTGATGATAATTGATCATCAAGTTCACGATCGCCAGTACCGAACCCCGGTAAATCGATGATGTCACATACTTTCAGTATTGGGCTGTCTAGGTAAACAATAGCACCACCAATATCATTTGTGTTTTCACCATCACGTACCGCATATTTCTCAAGGATGCTTAAATGTCCTTCTTCCACAAACCATGCCCTGCAATATGCTTCATCCTCTAATCTGTTCGGGTCCCATCCGATTTCTTCACCCACTTGAGACTTCATGATCCAGACATCATCATTGATAAACTCTGGTCTGTCATCAATATGCTTCAAGTAGACGCTAATTGCTGTGGTAGGTGTCCACGATGTTGGCATCTTTTCTTCGCCAAGCAGTGAGTTAATTAATGTACTTTTCCCTGAATCAGAAAGGCCAACAATGGCCATCTTTGGTTTTCTGAGCCCTTTACTCACCAACGCTTCGACTTCCTCAATCATCATTGAGTAATCATCTTTTACTGAATGACTTTCAATGTACTTCGCAATATAATCCGTTATATTCCGTTTCATAAACTCAACAGATTCCCAAGTATCCTCGACTTCAAGTGCTTCTGGGAACGTCTTTTTATATCCAACCAATTCATCAAGTGATGTACCTGTCGCATTTGCGATCTTTATAAGCACCTCAAGACCAATTGTTTCTGGGTTCTTTTCCATACGTGAGATTGCATCTTGTCGGACACCTATAAGTTCCGCAAATTCCTTTTGTGTTTTGTATTTGGACTCTTCTCTAAAACTTTTTAGATCAAACATATTTACCTCACATCATCGTAACTATATTCAAAATATGCAATATTGCATATCCATTTATAGGTTACTCCCGTCGTTACCATTCGTCAATAGTTTTCTATACAATTTTATGCAAATTTGCATATCCAAATAAAAACAGCGGCTTGTAAGCCACATTATTAGTAGCCTAAATCCGCTGTTAAATATAACTCATTTTACATTTTCGAAACCGAATTATTCACTCCGGTAAAAGGGTTTTAGTATAGTCTTATCTTCGAATAAAAAAGAATGAACCAACCATCTTAACTTGCGCTTTGATGGGGTCCATTCTTTTATTGATTTTTCAAAAACTAAACTTTATTAAATTCGACCAAGGATTATTATCAAAAACCAGTCTTTATTTTCACTTTACACAAGATGATGCCTAAAAACCAGACTACTCAACCGTAACAGATTTTGCAAGGTTTCTTGGCTTGTCCACATCGTTGCCCTTAGCAAGGGACACATAGTATGCAAACAGCTGCATTGGCACAACACTTAGGATTGGAGCCAGAATGTCCAGTGTTCTTGGAATCCAGAGAACCTTGTCTGCCACCTTTTCAATCTCTTCATGACCACGCTGTGCAATCGCAACAACGTAAGCACCACGCGCCTTTACCTCTTTGATATTGGACAGCGTCTTCTCGAAAATCTTTTCCTGTGTTGCAAATGCAACAACCAGCGTTCCTTGTTCAATTAGGGCGATTGTTCCGTGTTTAAGCTCTCCGGCAGCAATTGCAAAAGAGTTGATATAGGATATTTCCTTCAGCTTAAGCGAGGCTTCAAATGCCGTATCAACATCGACACCACGGCCCATGAAGAAGACACTTTCATTGTTGAACTGGGCATCTGCCAAGTGCTGAATTTCCTCGTAATTATCAAGAACAGACTGAATCGCCTCAGGCATTTGCTTTAGACCAGACAGGAGTTCAGCATATTTTGCGTCATCGATTGTGCCTCTTAAACGACCCATATGCATTGCAATCAGATAGAATGCTGCCAGCTGAGTCGTATAGGCCTTCGTAGATGCAACACCGATTTCAGGACCTGCCCAAGTATAGAAAACATCATGGGAATCTCTTGCTACAGATGATCCAACAACATTGACAATACTCATAATACGTGCGCCGCATCTCTTTGCTTCACGAAGCGACTGAAGGGTATCCAGGGTTTCACCCGACTGTGATACCGCAATGAAAAGCGTTTTGTCATCTATGAAGGGATCTCTGTATCTGAATTCAGAAGCAACATCAACCTCAACAGGAATACCTGCCAGCTTCTCGATTGCGTATTTTCCAATCAGGCCTGCATGATATGCCGTACCGCATGCAACTATATAAATCTTGTTATAGTGGTCAAGGTCTTCCTTCGTCAGCTTGATGCCATCTAAGACAATATTGTCATCTGCATCAAGGCGACGGTGTAGTGTAGCGTGAACACCTGTTGGCTGCTCGTTGATTTCTTTGATGGTGAAATGCTCATAGCCTTCTTTTTCAGCTGCATCCGCATTCCAAGTCACTTCGAAAACCTCACGGTCTACCTTCTTTCCGAGACTGTCATAAATTGTAATGTCATCCTTAGTCAGAACAACGGTTTCATCATTCTCAATCAGATAAACGTTCTTCGTATATTTCAAAATTGCCGGAATATCAGATGCCAGAAAGTTTTCGTGCTCTCCAATACCGACGATCAGCGGACTGTCTTTACGCACAGCAACAATCTTGTCCGGCTCCGATTTGCAGATGACACCGATGGCATAGGCACCTTCCATTTTCTTAACAGCCTTGTTGACAGCCTTAAGAAGATCGCCTTCATAATATGTCGCGACAAGGTGGGCTATGACTTCCGTATCGGTTTCTGATTTGAAAACCACGTTCTTTTCTTCAATGAGCCAGTCTTTCAGCTTCATGTAATTCTCAATGATCCCATTGTGGATGACCGCGATATCACCTGACTGATTCAGATGAGGATGTGCATTCAGCACGGATGGCTCACCATGGGTCGCCCATCTTGTATGGCCAATACCAACGTTGGCACTCAGCGGCTCTTTTTCAAGAAGATCTTCTAGGTTTTTCAGTCTTCCCTTGCACTTCTTAACCTCAAGGCCCATGCTCTCAGAGCTGTAAACAGCTACACCTGCAGAGTCATAACCTCTGTATTCCAGTCTTGACAGGCCGTTCATGAGTACAGGGACAGCCTGATTGTTTCCGATATAACCAACGATTCCACACATAATAATGCTCCTTCCGATACAATAAACTTAGACAATATGAGTCCCTTGTTCGAAAAGGTATTTATGGCTGACAAATATCTTCAAAAAGACACAAAAAGGCCTCTTGGCCTTTGATTATTTCTCGCATAGAAAAAGTGCATACGCTTAAGAGATGCACCTTACAAGCCCATTTAAAATTCTCATCTGTCTTGATTTGTAACACAGATCACTCCGTGCTTTTGCAAGACGTTAACGGTAATGAGTTACCGCAGGGCACCCGCCGAATGTTTCGATAAACCCTGTCCTCGTCAACTGACATATGTCAGTCCTGGCGCTTCTTGTCATTAATTTGTCAACCGCTTTGAGATTTGACCTCCCAGCTTTAATACCATTTTTCTACAATTAACTCCTGTTCAGTATAGCAGAAAAATCAGCTTTGTAAAAGAAAAAAGTGAAAGTGTCATTCTTCTGTCACCTCTGAGTTTACTGGGATGAGACCTGTCCCAGCCCAGTACTCAGCAAGCTCCATTATACATCAATATGCCACTAATTCCTTGTTTCAAACTGGTGACCACAACTCTTGCATGTCACCCGCACACGACCAGCACCCTTTGGCAGGCGCATTTTGGCATAGCAGCTTTCACACTCAATGATACTGTAATCGATGAGGTCTTCAATTTTCTCCTTGTCGAATCCAACAACCAGTTCCCCGCCAATATTGAATGCCGGAACCCCCATGATTCCACTGCTTCTGAGAAGATCTCTGGCTTCAGTATCAACACTGATATCCTTTTCAACATACTTATAGCCCTTTTGCATAAGATATTCCTTAGCCGCGTTGCAATAAGGACAAGTCGGTGTGGTGAAAACAATGATTTCCTTCATAGTTGCCTCCAATCATGCATATGAACCATTTCGCCTAAAGCTTGACTGCCAGAGATTTTCCGCATTTCTGACAGGCATGCTTGTCCATGAGCACCTCCACATGCCCATGCGATCTATCTATGACCTTCGTACCGCAGTGCGGACAATAGGTACTAATATCCGCATCGGCAACATTTCCAATATATACGTAGTTAAGATACTTCTTGGCCAGATTCTGTGCTCTGATCAGCGCATCCATCGATGTTGGCGGCTTTGTATAATGATGGGCAGGATGATACCGGTTGATATGCAAAACAATATCAGCACTGATATCCTTGAGCCATGCAAACATGGCAGCCAGCTCTTCAGGATCATCATTCTCCCCTTCGATAAGTAGAAGCGTCACCTCGACATGCCTGGTGTTGGCCATAATTCGAATACTTTCCATGACCGGCGCACGCTCCCCACCGCAGACCTCATGATAGAACCTGTCATTGAAGGCCTTCAGGTCAATATTGAAGGCGTCCACATACCTTAGAAGCTCTTCAAGGGGATCGGGCATAATATAGCCATTGCTTACACAGACTGTAGTCAGCCCTTTCTCCTTTGCACGCTTTGCCATGTCTAGAACAAATTCAAAATTGATAGTCGGTTCATTGTAAGTGAAAGCAATACCGACATTCCGGTCATCCTGAGACATCATCTGAAAAATCTGATCGAATGTCATTTCCTGACCTTCGGGATTTTCGAGGGCAATATGGGCATTTTGACAAAAGCCACAGCTGAAATTACAGCCTTTGCTGCCTATGGAAAATATGGTTGCGCCTGGCTTGTAGTGATACAAGGGTTTCTTTTCTATCGGGTCAAATACCGCTGATGTTATGAGCCCATAAGTCGTTGTAACCAGCTGTCCATCATCATTGCGCCGCACCTGACACTTTCCTGCATTTCCTGCGTCGATCACACATTGGTGCGGACATAGCTCACAGTGTACCCGGTCTTTTGACAAAGGCTCATAATATTTTGCTTCATGCATACTTCCATCCCCTTTAGCTTATTGGTTCATTTCAGTTCATATCGTTGAAGTGGCACATATGTCAACAGATCATTTACACGCGTGCTTTCGAACACGGTAATCTGTCGAACATAGAATTTGTGCGCTGGCAGTCCAAGTGCCCGGCTGAGTGCATCATCACTCATATCCACTATAAATTGTCTTCCAAAGGTAATATGCGGTGTATAAGGGCTTCTTTCAACAGGAAACCCTGCCTCTATCAGTTGCTCTTCCAAACTCTTATATACCCTGTCCAGATGATATGTCCCGTAAGATATTCCCGCCCAGATGATTTTCCTGTTCTTTTTTGTAAATGTACCGATTTTACCAAGCTCCAGCTCAAAGCGTTCAAAGCGTTTGGCAGTATTCGCAGTACAGATTTTCACCCGCTCAAGCGCCTTCTCATCCATTTCTCCAAGGAAATGCAAGGTCAGATGATAGTTTTCCGCCCTTGCGAATCTGCCCTTTTCAACACAGGTCTCAAGGTTCTTAGCGGACGCTTGCAGTATTTGCCGGGTTTCTTCTTCAAGTTCTATCCCAATAAAAATTCGCACAGCCATCACCCGCTTTCCGCTTTAATTACCCTATACCCCATTTTCTTCTAAATAACTGTTCAGGCATCTTGTCAGGGAAACTTAAAGAGACGTTCTGCAGATAGAAATGCTCTCTCTATCTACAGGACGTCTCCAATAACGCATTAAAGGACCGATTTAGCAGAACTGCTTTGCAAAGTAATAGAGTGTTTTAACACCGACACCCGTAGCACCATACTCGGTTAGCCCCTGAGGCTTCTTCGTATAGCTTGGTCCTGCAATGTCCAAGTGAATCCAAGGGGTTTCTCCCACGAACGCGCCTATAAAGGCTCCTGCCGTAATCATACCCGCTTCTCGAACTGCATTGGTAAGATCTGCTTCCTTATGCTTAATGGTTTCCACAATTTCCTCAAAGAGCGGCATGCGCCACAGCTTCTCGCCGGATAGGTCCGATGCCATCTGCATTTCACGCCATAAGCCGTCATGGTTTGATACCGCACCCGTCACGGATGTTCCAAGTGCGATGACTTGTGCACCCGTTAGCGTTGCTATATCCACCACCCTCTTAACCTTAAGATCCTTGATGATATAATCAACAGCATCGATGAGCGTCAGACGGCCCTCTGCATCTGTACTCTTTATAAATATGGTCTTGCCACCGCGGGACTGGATGATGTCGCCCGGTCTGTAGCCTCCGCCAGAGATCATGTTTTCACAAGCTGCAACAACTGCCGTGACATTGATTTTCAACTTTTGTCCTGCAATTGCAGACATGGCTCCAATGACAGCCGCCGCGCCACCCATATCTGATTTCATGTCAATCATGCCGTCCTTTGACTTCAGGGAGTAGCCCCCCGTATCAAAGGAAAGACCCTTGCCC
Source organism: uncultured Acidaminobacter sp. (assembly GCA_963678925.1). GTDB lineage: Bacteria > Bacillota > Clostridia > Peptostreptococcales > Acidaminobacteraceae. Next base: position 894,223 of record OY787533.1, read on the forward strand.
ACAAGGCCCAGTATGTCGTCTGGGGCCTCTGGATTTCCAGAGTAGGTCATGACAATCAGATGGGGCTTGTTCTCGCTGGCTTTCGCCACAGAGAGGTAGGCCGGCATGTTCAGCTTTTCAATGGCTTCCTGGTCATGTACCTTTACATTGAACCCAAAATGCTTGCCTGCTGTTTCCGCCTCGACTGCAATACGCTCTGGCACCATGACATTTGCAGGTTCATTGACCAGCTGTCTGGCAAGATTTGTCGCTTCACCAAGCTCAACACCCTCTCTGAAGGGACTTCGCAGAGATTCAATTTCGGGAAGGACAACATTAAAAACGACCTCCTCAGAACCCAACTTGTCCGTCTTGTAGGCGTCAAATTCATAACCTGCCTGGGCCACTGCCGTACCTAAATCCCTCAAGAAATAAGTCTTATCTGCCACACCAGTGACATCAAGCAGTACCAGTTCAATACTTCCAACTTTTTTCACTATGCCTGCAAGCGCCTTGCCTGCTTTGAAAATGTCCTTAAGACTGCCATCTCCTGTTTGGACGATGGCCGCCGATTTAAGCTTTTTCTGGTCAAGCCATGCATTTTTGAAAACCGAACCCGGAGTGGATACATATGTGTCCGTATCCTTATATGCCTGAAATAAAGCATCAAAGCTTTCATCAGGCTTTCCTGTGAGAAGCCCCTCTTCAACCTGCAGATAAACCTTAAATGCGTCATCGGATGACTTGGATATTACATTGATTTTCATATTTCGCCTCCTCCTGTAAGTTTCTTCTATATTATACCATGCATTTGCCGTCGCCTATTTGAGAGTCCCCTAAACAGGCTTAAATTTCAGTAGGATTAAATTTTATGTTTTTAATTGGAAATCAATGAAGTGATAGGTTAAAATAACGATAACAGGGCATAATATTGAATGAAACAGGAGGGATACACTATGAACAACGAACTTAGAGTACTATGCTTGCTTGAAAAAGACTTTGAAGATTTGGAGCTCTGGTACCCGATACTGAGACTTCGGGAGGCAGGCGTCGCAGTCGATATCGCAGCGCCAGAAAAAGATAAGGTCTATTATGGAAAGTACGGTGTGCCGGCCGAACCTACACATGCACTCGACGAAATTTCAGCTTCAAATTATGATGGACTTCTCGTACCTGGCGGTTGGGCTCCCGACAAGCTAAGACGCTACGAAGAGGTTCTGACCATTGTTAAGGAGATGGATGCAGATAAAAAAGTCATCGGCCATATCTGCCATGCTGGATGGGTCCTCACCTCAGCTGACATTGTCAGAGGCAAAAACGTTACAAGTACCCCAGGAATCAAGCACGACCTGATTCACGCGGGCGCTGTGTGGCTGGATGAACCAGTGGTTGTAGATGGACATATTGTTTCCAGCAGAAGACCACCGGATCTGCCCGACTACATGAAAGCTTACATAGACGTGCTCTTTAAAACTGAAAAATAAAAGAAATATAAAAGGGACATGCTGTCTTCAGGAACTTATCAGCATGTCCCTTTATACATTCATCGCTTAGCTCACTTATCGGGATGAGCTCACCTTAAACCTAGATCTACAGGCCTGGCGCATTAATTGATTCTTCCAGAACGCAGGAGTGCAATAATGCTGGATATGTTTTCAAGAGGATATTGGGTGGCTTGCTTCAGCATGAAAAGCTCATGGGCCTCAGCGGCATTCTTCAGCATTTCATCCGCACCAAGGGCTGAGAGTCTAAATAGATTCCACAAGTGGATTCCATTCGAGCTTGGTAGTGCCTGATCGAACAGCGGTATCGGTTCAATCAGGAGTTTTTCATGTCTGGTCCCCGTCATGGCATAACCGCCGTCCTTCTGATGAAACTCCCTTTCGCAGTAACGAGCCAAGGTCTTTGCCTGCAATGCGAACTCAGGCATTTTGGTCGCTTTAAAAAGCTCAATGAGACCCCAAATCAAGTAGGCATAATCCTCAAAAAAGGCAGGTCCCAGCGATTCACCATCCATGGTGCCGCTCAGAAGATCCTCCGGATTCCCGTTCCCTCCAATCGCCTCAAGCACATGCATTGCACGTTTGATGTACATATCTTCTTTAAGAATTGCACCCATCCTTGCCAGCGATGCGACCATAAGACCATTCCACCCTGTAAGTATCTTCTTATCAATTTTAGGCTGCGGCCTCTTATCTCTGAAGGCCTTAAGCTTCTTGTGCGCATCTTCCCAGTGCTGCTGGTCCATTTTACCCTTGCATTTTATCTGATTTGGTATCCACTTACCTTCGAAATTCGGCGCTTCGCATACACCGATCATATTGGATATTGCACCCGCCAGCCCCTTACCGACAGCTTGCTCGATTTCCTCTGGCGTCCAAAGATAGTATGCGCCTTCTCCAAGCTCAGTGACTGCGTCCTGGGCAGAGTAATAACTGCCTTTTTCTGAAAGCAGCTTTTCGTTTAGGTACTGGACAATCTCATGCGCCGTATCGGCATATCCAATCCGTCCAGTAAGCCTGTAGGCTTCTGTGTAGGTAAAGGCAAGAACCGCATTGTCATAAAGCATCTTTTCAAAATGCGGCACAATCCACGCCTTGTCTGTTGAATAACGCATGAATCCGTAGCCCAGCTGGTCGTATATGCCCCCTTGACGCAGCATCATCAGTGTGTACTCACCTGCCCTGCGCAGCTGAGGCACATCAAAAGATTCACTCAAATAAAGGGCTGCCATGATATAGTGGGCCATTGGAAATTTTGGTGCCTTTGAAAAGCCGCCGTATTCTCTGTCATAAGACTCAATAAGCTGGTCCGCACATTCCCTGATAAGCACGTTGCGGTCCGCATGGTAATCGATGGCTACGCGATTTTCCTTTTCAACGGTCTCATGAATTTGCTCACAATAGAGAACCAGTTTTTCTCTTTGATTTTCATAAAGAGACTGGGCCTGATTCAATATTTCTATGAAGCCGACAAGGTTGCCCTTTGTAAACTTAGGAATGTAGGTTGCCGCAAAGAAGGGCTTGCCGTCAGGCAGAAGAATTAGATTAAGTGGCCACCCGCCTCTGCCGATCATATGCCGCGCATAGGTCATGTAAACGAAGTCAATATCTGGCCGCTGCTCACGGTCTACCTTTACCGATATAAAATTCTGATTGAGTATTTCCGCTATGGTTTCATCTTCAAAGCATTCTCGCGCCATCGTATGACACCAGTGACACGTGCTGTATCCTATACTCAGAAAAACCAGCTTGTTCTCTCGCTTTGCCCTGTCAAACACTTCTTGAGACCAGGCTTCCCAATGAATTGGGTTATGAGCATGCTGTTTGAGGTATGGACTGAGTTCATCTATCAATTTATTTGTGAAAGTACTCATAATATCACTCCTTGAAATCATTTCTCATGTTATTACATACCCTTGTGGAATATGGCTCAAAACGCATTTTAGATTCATGATAGAATATTACTTGAAAATACCATGATAAGGACGTGATAAGATGATTGCCATTCAGATCGCAAGCAACACCGAATGGAAAGCCCTATGCACCATCCTGGATGTCCAGGAACTGCATACCACGCCATACGGCCCTTACTTTGACACTTCGATCCGTGAAAGGTCCTGCAGGATTTATTACTCAGGCTACTCCAAGGTAAAGGCTGCTGGTGCTGTACAATACGCCATTTCAAACTGGAGCCCGGACCAGATATTTGTTTGCGGCACCTGCGGCGGTGTCAGTTCCAAATTAAAGCCTGAGGACATTGTCATAGCCACCGAAACTGTCTTTTATGACTGTATAGATCGTTTTACAGAAAACGATGCTCCCTTCTTTCCCTATTTGGACACCGTGCTTGAACACAGGTCTCCTCTTTCCATAAAGGGAAGGCGGATCCACTACGGACGGGTAGCTAGTGGCGATCAGGATATTGATACGGATATAAGAAACATGCTTGAACCGCTGGATGTTCTTGTTGCAGACTGGGAATCCGCCGCTGTGGCACATGTTTGCGCCTTGAACAAAACACCGCTTGTAGTCATCCGAGGTGTTTCCGATATTCCTGGCTACGAAGGTGCATCTATAGAGGATCAGGCACAGAGCTACCTTCTGCGTACACCCAAAATCATGCGTACTATCTTCCATGAAATTCTTCCGCATTTCATAGCCCAGACACCCACAGTAAAGTAAGCAGAAAGGGAATGTAATTTCCTAGACCATAAAAAAGCCAGCGCAAATGCGCTGGCTTTATTCATTTCATATATAAATGGACTTATTTAAAACAGAATGCTCAATGCGCTCTCAAGCGGCATTTCAACTGTTTTCATTTCCTTGTCGTAGTAATAAACAATTAAACTGTCAGCACCCAAATAGGCCTCCGGGAAAGAAGCATTATCCATAGGCGGAGATGTCTGTCCTTCTGCTACACTACTTTTTACCAGTTTCTCAAAATCCTTTTTCTTGGCATCGTCAAGCCCATTCCAAATGCTGTGGAAAAGTATAGGTTCTCCAGTGTGCATATCCACAGTAAATGTTGTAAACAGTGGATATGTATTTTTACCATCACCCGATGGGTCTGTGACAAAATCAAATCGAATAGACACCCACTCCTCAGAAAGGTGTGTCACTTCGTAGCTGTGACTAATGACATTTGCCTCTCCAGCAAGTAGGGCATGTTCTGATTTGAAAGCCTGTCTGATGGTCTTATTGACTCGGTCCTGCAGCAGCTGGTCATTCAACCCCACTACTTCCGGATAAGCAATTTCCATGTCAATGGTTTCACCTTGAACCAAAATAGACTCCGTGTTTTTTATATCTTGAACCGCCATTAGGGTTCCATTATTCGTTTCAGAAGCGGCTTGATTCTCTATCTCTTTTGCCGACTCTGCTTGTACGCATCCCGCAGCTGTCATTGCTAACGCTAGACACACAACTCCTGCAATCACTCTTTTGCGCATATTGTCTCCTCCCAAAATTTATCAACCAGAACAATCATACCAGATTTCAGAATATATACAAGCCAATGGGCATTACAATTTCATTTCAAATCTATTTTGATTTCTTCATGGCTATTAACAAAATGATACAACCGTATAAACACTCAAATATGCACATAAAAAATCCGTACTGGTCCTGTCCTGTCACAGTACGGATTTGCCCCCTATTAATTGGGTCCACTCTATCTTGGCACTATGTATCTATTTGTTTCATCTTACTTAAGCTTACTTGATATCTTTTCTTACTTGATCAGGCATCTTAGGCTGGTACAAAAATGAGATGCACATTGTGTTCTTACTTGACTCGATTGCTGTTTTTGCAAGACCTTTAACAATTTTCAATGTAGTTTCTTTCATGTTTTTCACCTTCCTTATAGTATTCAATAATTAAAGTAAATGCTTCAAAGAGCATTCCATACGCAAATATTCCAGTGAACCATACACCGATTCCCATTGCTGCAAATACGGCCAGACCGACCACATATGAGAAGGAGAGCCGAAGTGTCATGGTACGAAACTTACTGCGTTCCTCTTCAGATATGGGTCTGCTTGCTACGGCAACAGGTGCCTTCCAGTAGAAGATTCCAAATGCGAGTAGTGCGGTACCTACACTCAGCCAAGGGGTTTGTGTAAGATTTATGACTTCCGTCATATACACAGCCCCAACAATTAGGGCTATGAATGTCATAAAGCATCGAAACACCGTTCTCGAGTGATATCCGCCTGCCAGAACTCTGAGTGAACTGAACGCTGCAATAAATACAACCGCCTCAGCCACCTTTCCAAAAGCAAAGGAAACTGCAAGGATGCCAATAAACTCAAGAACGGATATGAGCATCACTTCAATTCCAAACTGATAGCTGGGAAATTCATCAAATTTAATTGTGTCTGTCTCAACAAGTGTCTTTGCAATACTTCTGGAAATTTGGATTAGCATATTACACCTACTTCTTCTTTTTCCTATAATATAGTCATATTTCTTGTACAATAGAAGGTGTTTTGCACATTCGGCACTTGAACAGTCCTATTCAGACAAGGTTATTCCACATAATCCCTTTTATGGCATTATAAAAGCCTGCAAAGTGATTTTTTCCATCACCCTGCAGGCTCTCTTTTTGAATGTTTATACATTTTTATTGAAGTGCATTTTCTGCTTGAAGCGGTAGCGCAATGTTCAGCTGAAAAACCTGGGCATCGCTTTCTATTCTCATAATGCCCTTATATTTCTCTACTACAAACTCAATGTTCTTTAGACCATACCCGTGATTGGAGATGTCTGTCTTCGTTGTTGACCAGTCTTCACTTGCATCTCCTCCAGCAAACCGGTTGCGGATTTTCAATATCAAATGCTCCATCTCAATATAGGCTTTAAGCTCAATCCCTTTTAAGGCCTCATCAAGATGGTCATTGGCCTCAATGGCGTTATCCAGCCCATTCCCTAAAATTATGGAAATATCAATTGGCTTTATGCTCATTTTTTCAGGAACATCTATGGCACATGTGAACGGAATCTTTTTATCCAGCATGGTTTGATGCTTGGCGCTTAGAAGTCCGGAGATACCAATGTTGCCTGTACTGAAGGCCACGTTAAACCGCTCAGCCTGATTGACAAGGTCCTCAGCATAGGTTTTCGCCGAGTCCACATTCCCCTGTTCGAGCATGCCGTGAATACACCCGATATGATGATTGAAATCATGTCTCAGGGCCTTCATCTGCTTATTGAGTCCCTCCAGATTCTTCACATAAAAAATCTGGCGTTGGTATTCATTCTCCTGAAGCTGCCAGTCACGTTCCTTAACAGAATATGAGATCAAGTCATCTGTCATTTTCAGAACCAGATAGCTCAGCAGAAAAATCCCAATGAGAATGCCCATCATGAAACCCACTTCATTTGAAAAGGCACTCTTATTCTGAAAATAGATATCTCCCGCCAGTACGATGAAGGAGGCGTTGATTACAAGGATTACAACGAGCTGCACAAAGCGCTTCTGATTGAAGCCGTTGACATCCTTAAACTTGGTAATCAGGTACTGTGCCATCGTGAAGAACAATCCCCTCGAAACAAGCCCCAGTGTCAGTCGCAGGTACGGATTCTGTATAAGTACCACACTGTCTATCTTAAGCACCAGGGTCGTAACCGCTATGACCAACATGTCACAGATCGATATGAGTATGAATGACAGTATGTACAATATGAAAATACTCAGCGGCCGTCCCATGAAAATCAGCATCATGGATATGAGCAGCGCTGAAAGCTTCACAAAGAATGACTGGATGGTGATCAGTCCTAAAAAAATCTCGACTGATACATTGAATCCTACTAATAGGAGCAGTACAAAGTAATTGACATAATGATTTTTAAAGCGTTGCTTAAAGACCTGCGAAAACAGAAAATAGAAAATCAGATATTCAAAAAGATGCAATATGGATTCAAGATATTCTGCATAATCCAGCACATAATCCCCCCCACTACTTGAACAGTCGGTGCTCTATTTCCAGTTTGATGGGTTTTAAGAATGACTTGCTTACCGGGAGCGCTCCAAAACCCTCTTTAAAGAAGACCGTCTTGTCCCGGTATGAGGAAACGTAGTCCATGTTCACGATATATCCCTGATGGCACTGCGCAAAAGCACTGTCACCCAGTTCCTCCTTCAAGACTCTGAATGAACCGTAATAGTTTATTTCCGAACCGTCTCTGGTGTGTATGACCACCTGATGCCCAGACTTTTCAAAATATACGATTTCACCATAAGAAAGTTCGACCACTTCACTTCTCGATTTCACAAGCAAGTGTCTATTTTTTTCCTTACGCAGGCTAATTTCCTGCATACGTCTCTTGATGTCTTCAAAAAGAATGTCAAACTTTCGCTTAGTCAGCGGCTTGATTACATAATCAAACGCACGCAGGGAAAAGGCCTGCAGTGCAAAATCCTTAAATCCGGTTACAAATACAATGACGGCGTCTTCATTTGACTTCCGCAGCTGCTTTCCCGTCTCAATCCCGTTTAAGGCCTTCATTTCAATATCTAAGAATATCAAGTCAAAGTCTTCTTGTCCGCTGCATTCGAGCAAGGCTTCACCACTTTGAGCTTCAATTACCAAATAATCTTCGCCTTTCAGGGCACTCTGCAAATGGTCTTTAATAATTTCAATTTGTTTTGGTTCATCATCACAAATTGCTATTCTCATGGCTTACTCCTTTACCTAACGCGGACTTACAATCATTGTATCCCTTTGGAGTTGCTTTTGACAGTAACTAAAGTACTTAATACAGCCAAATGCGTTTACTTAAGTGAAAAAAGTATATATATTAAGAAAATGTAATTTTTTCGACACTGGAGGTTTCT